>NZ_CP042429.1:3000000-3173955 GCF_007970465.1 Corynebacterium nuruki S6-4 | reverse complement strand
CAGTTCCGGCCGATGCCGCAGTTCGCCCCGGAGAGTTTCCGCACGCTGCGGGCGAAGACCCTCGGCAAGTACAAGCAGTTCCGCAAGGCCCTCGACCAGCTCGCCGCGGAGGGCGTGGTGCAGATCCTGAAGAACGACGCCCGCGGCGATGCGTCCCCGGTGATGGCAGCTGTCGGGCCGATGCAGTTCGACGTCATGCAGGCCCGCATGCTGGCCGAGTACAACGTCGAGACCGTCACCGATCCGGTCCCCTACCAGGTCGCCCGCCGGACCGACGCGGCCAGCGCCCCCGAGCTGGGACGCCAGCGCGGGGTGGAGGTCTTCACCCGCTCCGACGGCGAGCTCATCGCCCTGTTCGGCGACAAGTGGAAGCTCGCCTTCGTGCAGAAGGAGCACCCCGACCTCACGATGGAGCCGTTGGTCGCCGACTAACTGCCGAGCAGCTCCACCAGCCCGCGGGTCAGCGCCCCGGTCCAGGCGGCCATCTCATGACCGTGCTCGGCGACCTCCAGGGTCGCCGGCACACCGGCCTCCCGCAGTGCGGCGTGGACGGCACGGGCGTGCTCCGGCATGCCGTGACCTTCGCCGGTGCCGACGCTGAGGTGCACCCGGACACCGGTGGGCACGCCGTCGGCGCGGATCTCTTCGGCGACCTCGCCGCCGGGGCGTCCCTCGCGCCAGTCGGGGAACCAGAAGGAGCCGGAGGTGGCGACGGCCAGCGTCGCGGCGTCCGGTCGGTGCAGGACGAGGTCCAGGGCGCTGAGCCCGCCGAGGCTCTCCCCGGAGACGATGGTGCGCGTCCGGTCGTGCGGACGCCCCAGCAGTCGCCACCCCAGCGGGATCACCTGGTCGGCGATGAGATCCCGGTACCGCTGCGACCGGCTGAGCAGTGCCACCCGGTCGGCCGCCGTGTCGACGGCGACGACGGCGGTCACCGGCAGGCGTCCCGCCGCACGGAGCCGGTGCAGCGCGGCCGGCAGGGCCGTGCGCGCCCAGTTCTCCCCGTCGCTGAGGATCAGGAGGTGCGTGGCACCGGCGGGGACACTGGTCCACACCGGGCGGTCACCCACGGTCCCGGCGCGCCAGTCCGGGGCGTCGGCGGCGTCCCAGCCGGACGCCTCCGGGGCGTCCGGCATGACGAGGACGCCCGAGGCGCCGTCGGTGGCGGGCCGCCACGCGGGATGGTCGAGGACATGGGGGACGCTGCGGGCGCAGAGCCCGACCCACCGGGCCCGGGTGTCCACCGTCCCCGGCGGATCCAGTCGCGCCACGTCCGCGTCGCTGACAGGCATGATCCGGTAGGACGCCGTGAGGCCGTCGGGGATCTCCACGGTCGACACCCACCGGTCGCCGGTGCGCCGCATGTGGTGCAGTTCCGCGGCGTGGTGGTCGTGGACGCCGGTGACGTGGAGGTAGACCCGGTCAGGCTGGTCGGGGCGCTGGTCGGGACGCCAGGTGAAGGTGATCCGCACCCCCGCCACCGTAGTACTCACAGCAGGTGCGTGATCCCCAGCAGGGTCAGCAGGACCGCACCGAGGTATCCGGCGCCCCGGGCGACGGTGGCCCTGTTGCGCTGCATCACCGCGAACCCGCGGCCGAGCCGGCTGTACGGGCGGCGCCGCACGTACCCGACCACCAGCGCGGTGAGGAACGGCAGGCTGAGGGCGACACAGGCGTAGCCGATCATCCCGACATAGCGGGTGACGACGGTGAAGTCGCCGGCGCTCATGACGAGGATGCCGGCGAAGAAGGGGCCCGAGGTAACCGACTGGACGAGGCCGAGGACGAAGCCGGTGCCGAAGGTCGCGACGGTCGGCGTCCGCAGCGGGCCGAGGATCCGCTCGATCAGGGCCGCGTCGTCCCCGCCGCGCCAGGCCATCACCGCGATGAACACGCCGGTGAGGATGAGCAGGATGCCGAAGACGGGTGAATCGACGAAGGTCCCGACCGCGTCGCCGATACCGTCGAAGACCAGGAGGGACAGCAGGGCGAGCACGAGCACGCCGAGCCAGTCGCCGAGGATCAGCAGGGTGGCGACCCGGCCGTAGCGTCCGCCCTTCTCCGCGGCGGGGAGCATGACGCCCGCGGCGACGACCACGCCGATCAACAGGATGTTGAGCGTGTCGACCAGGGCGTAGGACATGACGTGCAGCACGGGAGACCAGCCTACAGGTCGCTGCCGGGACATTCTCAGCGCTGTCAGAATAGTTATGCACCCAATGTGCAATATTGCACGGGCAGTGCAATAATCGCCGCCATGGCTAAACTCCTCTACCGGATCGGACGATCCGCATATCTCCACCGATGGCGGTTCATCGCCGTCTGGCTCATCATCCTCGTCGGCGCCGGTGTCGCCGGTGTGACGATGCAGAAGAACACCACGATGAACATGACGATCCCGGGTCTCGAGTCCGTCGACACCCAGGACGAGATGCAGCAGCGGTTCCCCGACCAGGGCGACGAGCTCACCGCCCCGACCGGCACCATCGTCGTGCGCGCGCCGGAGGGCGAGAAGCTCTCGGACCCCGCGGTCAAGGCCGACCTCGACAGCCTGGTCAAGGACATCAGGGCCCAGAGCTACCTCAAGGACACCGACCAGATCGTCGACCCGATCACCGGTGCCGCCGGCACCGAGCAGATGCTGACCAAGCAGATGACCCCGCAGCTCAAGGCGCAGGGCCTCAGCGACCAGCAGGTCAAGGATCAGATCGCCAGCGACGTCAAGGACGTCTCCCCGCTCAGCCCCGACGGCCGCACCGGCACCTTCGACGTCAACTTCGACGTCGACACGGCCACCGACGTCAACACCTCGGACGCCGAGAACCTGGAGAACCTCCTCAAGGACCACCGGACCGACAACCTCGACATCTCCTACTCCGGCACGGTCTTCCAGCTCGGCGCCGTCCAGGGTGGTGCGGAGATCATCGGTATCATCATTGCCGCCCTGATCCTCATCATCACCTTCGGCTCCTTCCTCGCCGCGGGTCTGCCGCTGATCACCGCGCTGGTCGGCGTGGGTACCGGCATCATGCTCATCACCGCCGGCACCGCGCTCACCGACTCGATCAACGACATGACGCCGACCCTGGCGTCCATGATCGGTCTGGCCGTCGGTATCGACTACGCACTGTTCATCGTCTCGCGGTTCCGCAACGAACTCATCGCGGCCGCCGGCGGCAACAACATGACGCCGGCCGAACTCAAGGACGCGATCAAGAAGCTCAGCTTCCGGCAGCGTGCCCACCTCGCCGGCCTCGCCGTCGGCAAGGCCGGCTCCGCGGTCTGCTTCGCGGGCCTGACGGTCATCATCGCGCTGGTGGCGCTGTGGATCATCAACATCCCCTTCCTCACCGCCATGGCACTCGCCGCCGCGGGCACCGTGCTCATCGCCGTGCTCGTGGCCATCACCCTGCTGCCGGCGATCCTCGGCGCCTTCGGCACCAAGGCCTTCGCGGCCCGGGCCCCCTACGTCAAGGCGCCGGACCCCGAGGACGAGAAGCCCACCATGGGCCTGAAGTGGGTCCGGCAGGTCCGCAAGCGCCCGGTCGCCTTCCTCATCGGCGGTGTCGTCCTGCTCGGCATCCTCGCCGCCCCGGTCGGCGGCCTCAAGCTCGCCATGCCGACCGACGGCACCTCCAACCTCGGCAGCCCCGCCCGTACCTCCTACGAGTGGATCGACGAAGGCTTCGGCCCGGGCCGCAACGCCCCCATGATCGCCCTCGTCACCGCCGACGACCTCGGCGAGAAGGAGGCCCAGCAGTCCTTCGCCGCCGCCGCCGAACAGATCGGCAGCGTCGACGGAGTGCAGCACACCATGCTCGCCGGCATGTCCGAGGACGGCAAGTCCGCCCTCGTCAAGATCACCCCGGAGTACGGGGCCACCGACGAGAAGACCTCGGACACCCTGAAGTCCATCCGTGACGGCGAGGAGACCTTCCACGACAAGACCGGCGCCAAATTCGCCGTCGCCGGCGTCACCCCGATCTACGACGACGTCTCCGCACGACTGTCCGACGTCCTCATCCCCTACATCGCCATCGTCGTGGTGCTGGCGTTCATCATCCTCATGATCGTCTTCCGGTCGCTGTGGGTGCCGCTGATCGCCGCGCTGGGCTTCGCCCTGTCGGTCGGCGCCACCTTCGGTGCCACCGTCGCCATCTGGCAGTGGGGCTGGCTCGGCATCACCAACGATCCGCAGCCGATCATCTCGTTCCTGCCGATCATGCTCATCGGCATCGTGTTCGGACTCGCCATGGACTACCAGGTGTTCCTGGTGACCCGCATGCGCGAGGGCTACGTCCACGGCAAGACCGCCGGCAACGCCGTCTCCAACGGCTTCAAGCACGGTGCCCGCGTGGTCACCGCCGCCGCACTGATCATGATCTCGGTCTTCGCCGCCTTCATGACCATGGACGAGAACTTCATCAAGGTGATGGGGTCCGCGCTCGCCATGGCCGTCTTCTTCGACGCCTTCATCGTGCGCATGGTCATCGTCCCCGCCTCCCTCTTCCTGCTCGGTGACCGGGCCTGGAAGCTGCCGAAGTGGCTCGACCGGATCCTGCCGAAGGTCGACGTCGAGGGTGAGGGCCTGATCGGACTCGAGGCTCCCGAGGAGGAGCAGAAGGCCACCGTCGGCGCCGGGACCTCCGATGACTGACAACGCCCCGCAGCCGTCGCTCCGCGAGCAGAAGAAGGAGGAGACCCGGCGCGCGCTGTCCCGGGCCGCCGCCGAACTCCTGCTCGCCGAGGGCAACGAGGGCATGACGGTCGCCGCCATCGCGGAGCGGGCGGGAGTGTCCACCCGGACCTTCCACAACTATTTCCCGCGCCGTGAGGACGCCCTGCTCACGTTCATCGAGTTCACCGTCGACGAATGGCGGGTGCTCGTGGAACAGGCCCCCGCCGGTGAGGATCCGCTGTCGACCATGCAACGACTGGTCACCGAACGGATCGACGACCGGGACGGGACCGCCGGGCTGTCAGGCGATCCGGGGTCGCTGCTCAACCTCATGAGCATCGGCGACCACCTCAGCTACGTCACCGGACCGCAGGACAAGGAGCGCGTCCGTCATCTGGCGGACGGGCTGCTGGAGGCCCTGTACCGGCGACCGGGGCACCGGATGTCCCGGCAGGCCATCGCTCTGCTCGTGATCTCCAGTCTGGCGGCCGGGGCCATCGCGGTGGAGACCTCACAACAACCCGGCCCCGCGGAGAGCATCAGTCTGCCGCCGTGGGCCGCGGTGCGTGACGACAGGCCACAGGACCCGGGCACCGTACTCGACGAAGAGTTCACCATGCTTCGCGGCGGCTTCGGCGGGTAGCTCTCCCCCGCACTCCCCACAGGGGGTGGTCGACAGGTCAGCGACACTGACCTGTCGACCACCCCCTTCGTGTGTCTGTGGTGCCGAAGTCCGGATCTGCCAGAGCAGAACCATCACCCGGGGGTTGCGCACCGGTGTAACGTGAACCACGTACAGATTCTCAGGGCGGGGTGGAAGTCCCCACCGGCGGTGAAAGCCCGCGAGCGCCACCTCCACCAGGTGGGTCCAGCAGATCCGGTGTGATTCCGGAGCCGACGGTCACAGTCCGGACGGGAGAGAAAGGCTGGACACCTCATGTCCGGATCATTGTTCACCTCATTACTCGACGCACAGTGGACCATCGGGGACACGGCCATCCTGTGGCGCGAGATCATCGGCAACGGCTTCGGCATCGCCTCCGCCATCGGCGGCATGCGCCGCGTCGTCTGGGCCTGGCCGGTGGGCATCGTCGGCAATATCCTGCTGTTCACCGTCTTCCTCGGCGGCGTGTTCCACACCCCGCAGGACCTCGACCTCTACGGGCAGGCCGGCCGCCAGGTCATGTTCCTCATCGTCAGCGGCTACGGCTGGTGGCAGTGGCGGCGGGCGAAGACCGCGGGGCTGCGCGAGCCGGCGCAGACCGACCCCTCCCGGTCCATCGTCACCGAGCCCGCCGACACCTATGAGGCGGTGCAGCCGCACTGGGCCAGTGCCCGGGAACGGGTGCTCATGCTCGTCGTCGCCGTGGTCGGCACCTGCGGGTTCGCCTGGGTCTTCTCCTCGCTCGGCTCCTGGGGTCCGTGGTCGGACGCCTGGATCTTCACCGGGTCGCTCCTCGCCACGCTCGGTATGGCCCGCGGCTGGACCGAGTTCTGGCTCATCTGGATCGCCGTCGACCTCGTCGGCGTGCCGCTGCTGTTCTCCGCCGGCTACTACCCCAGCGCCGTCCTCTACATCGTTTACGCGGCGTTCGTGATCTGGGGATTCGCCGTGTGGGTCCGGGTGCAGCGCGAGACCGGGGCACGCCGCCGGGTGGCGGAGATGCCGCGGCGGTCACCGCAGCACGCGTCCCGCTGAGGCGGTCAGGCCGCGCGTCGCGGCTGGTAAAACCCGGGGAAACGTTGGTATTCTCGCTCAGAAGGTGATCAAAGAAGAGGCTTCACCCCACGTTCACCTGCACAGCCTGCACTGGACCTGAGGAGGACCCTGACCTTGACCACGACGAGGGAAGCTGTCGAGCGTCGGACCGGTACCGCGGTGATGACGACCTGGCGCACCCGTGCGCTCGACTACCTCGTCCAGCCCCGGCTGTGGTTCGAGATCGTCATGCTGGCGGTGCTCTACATCGTCTACTCATTCATCCGGAACCTCGTCCACAGTGACAAGGCCGAGGCCTTCGTCAACGGTCGCGCGATCCTCGCCTGGCAGGACGGACTGCACCTGTCGTTGGAGCGTCCGCTCAATGATCTGGTGGACGCCGTCCCGGCCATCGCCGCGGTCTCCGCGGTCATCTATGCGTCGTTGCATTTCGTCGTCACCCCGGCGGTCCTCGGCTGGTTGTTCGTCAGCCACTCGAAGAGCTACCGCTTCTTCAGCACCGCGCTGATCATCACCACCGGGCTGGCGCTCATCGGGTTCTTCCTCCTGCCGACGGCCCCGCCCCGGATGCTCGCCGACGAGGGTTTCGTCGACATCATGGCGAAGACCGGCAGCTGGGGCTGGTGGCCGGAGTCCGGCACGCCGGCGTCGGACGCCGTCTCCAACCCCTACGCCGCCATGCCGTCCCTGCACTGCGCCTGGTCCACCTGGTGCGGCATCATGCTGGTGGCCTTCTCGTCGAAGACCTGGCTGCGGGTCCTCGGCGCCCTGTACCCGTTCGTCACCTTCTTCGTGGTGATGGGCACGGCGAACCACTACTTCATCGACGTCCTGGCGGGGCTCGCCACCCTGGTCTGCGGCACGCTGCTCGCCGTCGGGGCACGTGCCCTGTGGCGCTGGTACCTCGCACGCCATGTCGAGGTCGTCACCGCGCCGCTGGACGCCGCGAACTGATCAGCCGAGCTGCGCCAGCACCGCGCGCAGCTCCGGGACCACCGAGGCGTCGACCCCGGCCAGCATCGCCGGCTCGAAGTGCGCGTCCCGGTCCTTGTCGACGAGCACGGCCCGCACCCCCTCGGCGAAGTTCGGCCGATGGCGCAGCCACGACCCGAGACTGAACTCGGCGTCCAACGCCTGCCGCAGGGTGTGGTCCGCGGCGAAGCGGAACAGTTCCGTGGCGGCGACGAGGGACTCGGGGTTCGCCGACGCCAGCAGTCCGGCGGTCTCCTGCGCCACCGGATGCCCCGCGGCGACCGAGGCCTCGAACCGGGCGGCGATGTCGGCCCAGCTCTCCCCCTCCCCCGGGGTGAAGACCTCCCCGATCCACGCCGCCTTCGCCGCGAGCGGTGCCTCGCCGGCATCGGCGGGGGACTGCGCGGTCGCCAGGGCGGCGTCCGGCCCGTCGGTGGTGAGGACGTCGGTGAAGTCGGCGGCGTCCGCGACGAGGTGGGTGGCCAGCCCGGTCCACAGCAGGTCCGCGGGGGTGAGGCGGTAGGCGGTCGTCGCCAGCCACAGGCCGAGCGCGGTGGTGGGCCGTCCCGCGGTCGCGAGTGCGGGCAGGTGGGTGAAGGTGTGGGAGATGCCCACGTCGGTGACGAAACCGATCGCCATTTCGGGCATGGAGGCCCAGGCCCGCTCCGTGATGACGCGGTAGGTGGCGTGCATGGACATGCCGAGGCCGCCACCCATCGTGATGCCGTCGATGAGGGCGACGGTGGGCAGCGGGAAGGTCGCGAAATCATGGTTGACGTCGTATTCGTCGTGGAAGTAGCTGTCCCCGGCGGAGTAGTCGCCGGTGAGGTCCGTCTCCCGGACCGCGCGGACGTCCCCGCCCGAGCAGAACGCCTTCGGGCTCGCGGAACTGACGAGGACGGTGTCGACGGCGTCACCGGTGCCGCCGGCGCCGTTCCCGGGGCGGAAGCGGTCGAAGGCTGCGCCGATCCCGTCGATCATCGCGTGGTTCAGCGCGTTGAGGGCCCGGGGTCGGTCGAGGACGATATGCCCCACCCTCCCCCGGGTCGTGGCGGTGACGGTGTCGGTGGTGACGTCGGTGGTGATGTCGTTGTTCTCCATGGAAAACCATGGTGGCACGCGGGGCGGCGGCGCGCCGACACCACCCCCGCCGTGACACCTCCGTGAATCTCATTCAACTGTGATCCGCGCCACGTCAGTTTTGCTATCGTGGGGGAAATCGCGCAGATGAGGAGAACTCCATGTCCACGGCCCCCGCCCACAGTTCCCGCCCTACGGTCGCCCTCGACCCCGACATCGCCTCCGTGGGCCACATGCTGCGCCGGCGCGTCGCCCTCACCCCCGACCGGCGCGCCTTCAGCTACCCGCTCCCCGACGACAGCTGGGAGGCCGTCACCTGGGCGGAACTGGGCCGTCAGGCCGCCGAGGTCGGCGCCGGGCTCATGGCCCTCGGCGTGGACGCCGAACAGCGCGTCGCCATCGCCTCGACGACCCGCTACGAGTGGGTCCTGGCGAACTACGGGATCATGGACGCCTCCGCCGCCACCGTCACCGTCTACCCCACCACCGTCGCCGACGACGTCTCCTTCATCCTCCGCGACTCGGAGACACAGGTCGTCTTCGCCGAGGACACCGCCCAGCTCGACAAGATCACCGCCCTGTGGGACGACCTCCCGCAGCTCCACCACATCGTCCTGCTCACCGGCACGGTCCCCGCCGGCACCGACGACACCCGCGTCATCACCCTGACCGACCTCCGCAGCCTCGGTGCACGCCTGCTGCGCGACACCCCCGCCGCGGTCACCGGCCGGGTCGACGCCACCCGCCCCGAGCACCTCGCCACCCTCATCTACACCTCCGGGACCACCGGCCGGCCCAAGGGCGTCCGACTGCCGCACCGGGTGTGGCTCTTCGAGGCCGCGACCGTGGACGCCACCTCGGACGCCGCCGGCGGCGATCCCCTGCTCACCATCGACGACAAGCAGTACCTCTGGCTGCCGCTCGCCCACGTCATGGGCAAGCTCTTCATGGTCCTGCCGCTGCACGTCGGTTTCGAGACCGCGGTCGACGGGCGCATCGACCGCATCGTCGACAATCTCGCCGTCGTGAAGCCGACCTTCATGGCCTCGGCGCCCCGCGTCTTCGAGAAGGCGCACAGCGCGGTCGAGTCGATGATGGAATCGACCGGCGGGGTGACACTGTCGCTGTACCGCTGGGCGCTGCGCACCTGTGGTGCCGTGGCGGACGCCGACCACGGCGAGGGCAGCGCCGGGCCCTGGACCCGGCTGCAGGCGAAAGTCGCCGACGCCCTGGTGATGGCCAAGATCCGGGCACGGTTCGGCAGCCGGATCCGGTTCTTCATCTCCGGCTCCGCAGCCCTCAACCAGGATGTCAGCCGCTGGTTCTCCGCCGTGGGCATGCCGGTCCTCGAAGGCTACGGGATGACCGAGACCAGTGCCGGCACCTGCCTCACCCTGCCGCAGAACTACCGCACCGGCTATGTCGGCCGCCCCCTCGAGGGCCTGGAGGCGAAGATCGCCGAGGACGGGGAACTCCTGGTCCGGGGCCCCAGTGTGATGGACGGCTACCACAACAACCCCACCGCCACCGCAGAGGCACTCGAGCCCGACGGCTGGCTGCACACCGGCGACATCGGCGAGATGGACGCCGACGGCCGGGTGCGGATCACCGACCGTAAGAAGGAACTGTTCAAGACCTCCAACGGCAAGTACGTCGCCCCGGCCCAGGTCGAGTCCACCTTCAAGGGGCTCTGCCCTCTCGTCAGCCAGCTGGTGGTCATCGGGGACAGCCGGAACTTCGTCTCCGCACTCGTCACCCTCGACGAGGACGCCCTGCGCAGCTGGGCGGAGCACCACGGACTGGCCGGCAGTTACGCCGAGCTGAGCCGGAACCCGGAGGTCACCGCCGCGGTCCAGGGCTACATCGACGAGCTCAACGGCACACTGAACCGGTGGGAGCAGATCAAGAAGTTCACGGTCCTGCCCCGTGACCTCACGGTGGACTACCAGGAGATCACGCCGACGCTCAAGCTGCGCCGCAAGGTCATCGCGGAGCACTTCGAAGCGGAGATCGACGCGATGTACCGGTGACGGCCGCTAGTTGTGCTTCTTTTTCTTCTTCCCCTTCTTCGCTTTCTTCGCCGCCACGGCGTCCCGCTCCAGGTCGGAGGCGACGTCCGGGACATAGCGGAACTCCGCCCGCGGCGGTCGGACATACTCGCCGGCGACCTCCGGACGCTCCGGGATCGTCGGCGGGACATGGTCGACATGCTCCCAGGGGACCGACCGGAGGATGTGGTTGATGACGTTGATGCGGGAGCGCTTCTTGTCCTCGCTCTCCACCGTGTACCAGGGGGCGGTGGCCGTGTCGGTGTGGGCGAACATCTCGTCCTTCGCCCGCGAGTAGTCCTCCCACCGGGTGATGGACTGCAGGTCCATCGGTGAAAGCTTCCACTGCCGCAGCGGATCATCGCGCCGTGAGGTGAACCGGCGGACCTGCTCCTCGTCGGAGACCGAGAACCAGTACTTGCGCAGCATGATCCCGTCCTCGACGAGCAGCCGCTCGAAGATCGGCGCCTGGTGGAGGAACCGGCGGTACTGTTCGCTGGTGCAGAACCCCATGACCCGCTCCACCCCGGCACGGTTGTACCAGGAGCGGTCGAAGATGACGATCTCCCCGGCGGTGGGCAGCTTCTCCACGTACCGCTGGAAGTACCACTGGCCCTGCTCCCGGGAGGTGGGGGTCGGCAGCGCCTCGACGCGGGCGTACCGCGGGTTGAGGTACTGGGTGATCCGCTTGATCGCCGAACCCTTTCCCGCGGCGTCCCGCCCCTCCATGATGATGACCATCCGGGCACCGGTCTCCCGGACCCACTGCTGCATCTCGACGAGCTCGGCCTGCAGCGACTTCAGCCGTTTCTCATAGGCCTTCCGGTCGAGTTTCGGCGGGTTGGTCGCGTACTCGTCGGCGAGCTGGGCGGGTGTCACCGGGACAGGGGACGGGGATCCGGTCGTGGAGGACATGGGGAAAGTCTACCTCCGGTCCGCTCAGCACTCCGGGATGTTCACCGCCACATTGACCGCCAGTCCCCCACCCGCGGTCTCCTTGTAGCGCTCCGACATGTCCGCTCCGGTCTGCCGCATCGTCTCGATGACCTCGTCGAGGCTGACCCGGTGCGTGCCGTCACCGCGCATCGCCATCCGGGCGGCGTTGACCGCCGCGGCCGCGGAGATGGCGTTGCGTTCGATGCACGGCACCTGCACCAGCCCGCCGACCGGGTCGCAGGTCAGCCCCAGCAGATGTTCCATGCCGATCTCCGCGGCGTTGCAGACCTGCTCCGGGGTGCCGCCGAGCACCTCGGCCAGGCCCGCCGCCGCCATCGACGAGGCCGAGCCGACCTCGCCCTGGCAGCCGACCTCCGCGCCGGAGATGCTCGCCCGCTCCTTGTACAGTGAGCCGACCGCCCCGGCGGCGAGCAGGAAGCGACGGCACAGGGCGCGGTCACCGTCGGGCGGGGTCCCGGTGTAGCGCCGGGCGTAGAACAGCACGGCCGGGATGATGCCCGCCGCACCGTTGGTGGGGGCAGTGACCACCCGGCCGCCCGCGGCGTTCTCCTCGTTGACCGCCATGGCGACGAGGTTCACCCGCTCCATGGCGAATGCCGGGTCGTGGTCAGGGTCCTCGACCCCGAGCTGGCGGTACCACTCCCCCGCCCGGCGCCGCACCAGCAGCCCGCCGGGCAGGGTCCCCTGCGCCGCCACACCCCGGCGGACACAGCCGTCCATGACGTCGACGACCCGGTCGAGGTAGGCGTCGATCTCCGCGTCGCTGCGCAGCGAGCGTTCACAGGCCCGCTGTGCCGCGGCCACGCCACCGGCCCGGTGCGCCCGGTCGACCAGTTCCGCCGCCGACCGGAACAGCAGGTCCCCGGTGAGCCCGGCGACGACCGGCTCCTCGTCCGCGGTGCGGATGAATCCGCCGCCGACCGAATAGTAGGTCTCCTTGACCTCCACACCGTCGGGGCCGAGGGCACTGAAGGTGACGGCGTTGGTGTGGATGGTCCGCCGGACCGCCGGCCGCAGGATGATGTCCTCGAAGCCACAGGTGACCGGCATGTCCGGATCGCCGGCGAGGGTGATGGTGCGGGTGCGTCGGATCTCGTCGAGGCGACGGGCCATCTCGTCGGGGTCGACGGTGGTGGGGTCCGCCCCGTCCAGTCCGGCCAGGCACGCCCCCAGGGTGCCGTGCCCGACCCCCGTCGCGGCGAGGGAGCCGTACAGGATCACGGTGATCCCGGTCCCCCGGGTCACCGCGCCGTCGGCGAGGGTGCCGGAGCGGGTGGTGGCGGGCTGACCGGAGTCACCGGACGCCGTCCGGCGGGCGTGCAGCATCGCGGCGAAGGCCGCGCCGGCCCGCATCGGCCCCACCGTGTGGGAACTCGACGGACCCACCCCGATACTGAACAGGTCACAGACGCTGACGGTCATGGTCGTGGTCGTGCTCGGCTAGTCGACCGAGAACTCGGCCATCCGGTCCCACTCGGTCTTGCCGTCGATGTGGTCGTTGATGATCTGCGGGGTCTCGCGCAGGATCTTCGGGAACATCTCGCAGGCGGCCTTGAAGTGGTCGGACTGGACGTGGGCGACATCGGTGCCGTCCTTGTACGCCTCGATGAGCAGGTACTCCTCGGGGTCGTCGGTGTTGCGGTACCACTGGAAGAACAGGCAGCCGTCCTCGGCACGGGCCGCATCGGTGAAATCGGTGACGACCTCACGGAAGTTCTCCAGGTACTCGGGCAGCGGACGGAAACGGACATTGATCAGGATCATGGACCCGATGCTACCCGCCGGTCAGTCGTTGCCGCCGATCTCCTTCTCCGGTCCCTGACCGGCCATCGCGGTCTCCAGCTGGCCACGCAGCTGCTCCACCCGGTCCGGGGAGAACCGGTCTTCACCGGCGATCGCCACGAGGGCGTCCAGCACGGTGGTGCCGTAGTTGTGGCCGTGGCCGTCGGGCACCTTCGCCGCCCGCGGCAGGTCGAGGGTGACCTGCCAGAACGTGACGACCGGCATCCAGGTCATCGTCGGCGAGCGGTCGAAACCGGCCGGTTCCTTCAACCAGTCGGGGCGTTTGAACAGCAGGTCGGGTGACCACCACACCACCGGGTCGGAGGGGTGCTGCACATACAGCACGCGGGTGCCGTCCCACCGGTCCTCCGGCGGGACGTCCCCGGACGTGAGCTCGCGGTTCCAGCGTTGCACGTCATCACTGTTGTCGGAGAACCGGACCGACATGCCGCCGGAGTATTCGGGATCGACCTCCGTGGTCCCCGGGTCGCGGCGGGCGACGAGATCGCTCCACAGTGTGTTGCTGTTCGGCGGGCCCATCCACAGCACACCGTCGACCGAGGAGACGATGTCCCGCAGGCCCGAGAAGCCCGCCTCCCCGGCGCTGGTGCCCAGGGATTCGCCGTAGACGTAGATCTTCGGCCGGTGGTCGGCCGGCAGGGTCTGCCACCAGTCGACGACGGTGCTGATCAAGGCTTTGCCGTATTCGTTGACGCGGCCGCGGTCGGAGACGAACTGCACCGCGCTCGGGATGTAGGAGTACTGGCTGGAGGCGACGGCCGTGTCCCCGTCGAACATCAGCTCGAAGGCCTCGGCCGCGGTCGGGTTCACCCAGCCGGTCCCGGTCGCCGGGGCGACGAGCAGCGCCTTCCGGTCCGCCGCACCGGTGCGTTCCAGTTCCTCGACGACCTTCTGCGCCCGGGCCGTGTCATCGTCGCCGTCGTTGAGACTGGCGTAGGCCCGGATCGGCTCCTTGGCGGGGCGTCCGGTCAGCTTCTCCAGGTCGTCCTTGTACAGGCCGAGGGCGGTGAACCGGGTGCCGTAGGCACCGAGATCCTCCCACGCCGTCGGCGAGCCGGGCCCCCCGGTGCGCTCCTTGACATGGGGTTTGACCAGGTCCGGCCGGATCTCGTCCTTGCTCACCGAGAACATCTTCTCGGTGGCGCGCAGGATCGTGCCGGGCAGGACATTGTCGACGACGACCACGGTGACGACCGCGACCACGCCCCAGGAGATGATCAGCCGCAGGCCGTAGCGGGTGTTGTTGCCCGGCACGGCGTTGGCGAGCATGCCGGTGAAGACCGCGATGCCGCGGCCGATGATGTCGAGCACCGCCCACACCGCCAGTCCCACCGGCAGCACGAGCAGGAACTGGGCCGCCGTGTAGGATTCGGCCCCCATCAGTCCGGCGAGTTCCCGCTGCCAACGGACGGTGAACAGGACCCAGACCAGCAGTGCGACGACGATGACGGCGATGACGGCCCAGACGATGCGGCGCCGCCACTTCATCGGGACCTTCCGCCGGGCGGTGAGCCGTTCCCATGAGGGTTCGACCATGTCGCGGGCCCACAGGTGCCAGTTCCACCGGAGGAACAGGCCGATGAGGTGACCGGAGGCGGCGGTGAGGCCGGCGACGAACCCCTGGTACAGCCAGGTGCGCGGGATGAGGGACGGGGTCAGCGACAGGGCGAAGGC
Organism: Corynebacterium nuruki S6-4; assembly: GCF_007970465.1. Taxonomy (NCBI): domain Bacteria; kingdom Bacillati; phylum Actinomycetota; class Actinomycetes; order Mycobacteriales; family Corynebacteriaceae; genus Corynebacterium; species Corynebacterium nuruki. The sequence goes on along the minus strand of NZ_CP042429.1, from coordinate 3,159,023 downwards.
CAGGCCGCCGATGATGAGGCCCCAGATGCTCGGCGGGACCGGGCGGCGCCAGCGGTGCTTCTTCTCCGGCCCGGGGATCTTCTCCCGGGACCAGAACAGGTCATCGGTCTCGATGGCGTCCTCGGCCAGCTCGCTGAAGGTGTCCCGCAGGCTCTGCTTGTCCGGGTCTCTCGGCGCGTCAGGCATGACCCTCCTCTCTCTTTTCCGCGACCTCCAGCCACGACATCTCGAGTTCCTCGTGTTCGTCCTTCACACCGGCGAGTTCGCGGTCCAGCTCGGCCAGCCGGGCGGTGTCCACCTGCCCGTCGGCGGGGGCCGCGGCCTCGGCGAGGGCCCGGTTGAGCTCCCCGATCCGGGTGTCCAGCTTCCCCATCCTACGTTCCAGCGCGTTCATCTCCTTGGCCAGTTCCCGGTCCTCGCGGGCGCTCAGCCCGGTTCCGGACGCCCCGGCGGCCGGTGCCGGGGCCGTACCCGCCGCGGGGGTGGGGGCCGGAGTGGCGGCCGCGAGTTCCTTGCGCCGGTCCAGGTACTGCCCGATGCCGCCGGGCAGGTTCGTCAGCCGGCCGTCGCCGAACAGTGCCCAGGTCGAATCGCAGATCCGCTCGACGAGGTACCGGTCGTGGGAGATGACGACGAGGGTGCCGGCCCAGCCGTCGAGCAGGCTCTCCAGTTCCTGGAGGGTGTCGATGTCCAGGTCGTTGGTCGGCTCATCGAGCAGCAGGACATTGGGTTCGGCCATGAGGACCCGGGTCAGCTGCAGCCGGCGACGCTCACCACCGGACAGGTCGCGGATCGGGGTGCGCTGCCGCTTCGGCGCGAAACCGAGCCGTTCGGCCAGTTGGGAGGCCGTCAGTTCCTGGTCGCCGATCGTCACCCGGGTCGCGACGTCCTCGACCGCGTCGAGGAGGCGACGGTCGGGGTCGAGGTCCTCGAGTTCCTGGCGCAGCCAGCCGATCTGCACGGTCTTCCCCTCGGTGCGGCGCCCGGCGGCCAGCGGGTACTCCCCGGCGAGGACACGCATCAGGGTCGTCTTGCCCGAGCCGTTGACGCCGACCAGACCGATCCGGTCACCCGGGCCGATGCGCCAGGTCAGGTCCTCGACGAGCCGGCGTTCCTCGGGCGGCGGCGTGGTGACGGTGGCGTCCTCGAGCTCGATGACCTTCTTGCCGAGGCGTTTCGTGGCGAAGCGGACGAGTTCGACGGTGTCCCGCGGGGCCGGGACATTCCGGATGAGTGCTTCGGCGGCCTCGATGCGGTAGCGGGGCTTGGAGGTGCGGGCCGGGGCGCCGCGGCGCAGCCAGGCGAGTTCCTTGCGGGCCAGGTTGGCGCGGCGCTGCTCGGCGGCGTCCGCCTGCCGGGCCCGCTCGGCACGGGCGAAGGTCCAGTCGTTGTAGCCGCCCTCGTAGACGTCGACGGCACCGTCGTGGACCTCCCAGGTCCGGGTGGCGACCGTGTCGAGGAACCACCGGTCGTGGGTGACGACGACGAGTGCGCAGCGCCGCTGCAGCAGGTGCTCGGCGAGCCACTGCACGCCCTCGACGTCGAGGTGGTTGGTCGGCTCGTCGAGGAGCACGAGGTCGAGGTCGCGGACGAGGGCGGCGGCCAGCCCGACCCGGCGACGCTCGCCACCGGAGAGGCCCTCGACCGGGGTGTCCATCCCCAGCTCGGGGATCCCCAGCCCGCTGAGCACCTCCCGGACCCGCGGGTCGGAGGCCCACTCGTGGACCTCGATGTCGCCCAGGCCGGCCAGTGCGGCCGCCCCGACGGTGTCGCCGGCCAGCTCGCTGTCCTGGCTGACGAGCGCGAGCCGCAGTCCGTTGACCCGGGAGATCCGGCCGTCGTCGGGGGCGTCGGTGCCGGCGAGGATCTTCACGAGGGTGGACTTGCCGCCGCCGTTGAGGCCGACCACCCCGATCCGGTCGGTGGAGTTGACCCCCAGGCTCACGTGGTCGAGGAGGGTCTTCAGCCCGTAGGACTTACTGACGTTCTCGAGGTTGATGAGGTTGGTGGTGGCCATGGGGTTCGGTGTTCTCCTGTGTCAGGGGTGGGTATCAGCAGAGGCGGGCGCCGTGCGGTGAGGAGGCGGCGACGAGGGTGGACCCGGCGTCGCCCGAGGCGGCGACCGCCGTCGCGACGTCGACGGCGTGCTCCCGGTCGCGGCACAGCATCGCCACCGTCGGCCCCGAGCCGGAGACCACGGCACCCAGCGCACCCGCCTCCCGGGACGCCGCCAGGGTACGCCGCAACTCCGGACGCAGACTCACCGCCGCGGCCTGCAGGTCATTCGACAGGCAGCCGGCGAGTGCCACCGGGTCCCCGCCGACCAGCGCGCGCTGCAGAGCGGTCGGGCCGCCGGTGCGGACATCGGGCCGGCCCCCGGTCGCGACGGCCGCGCGCTGCTCGTCGAGCCGGGCGAAGACCTCCGGGGTCGGGAGACCGCGGGCGCCGGTCGCCAACGCCCAGTGGAACGTGCCCCGCGACATCACCGGCACCAGCCGGTCGCCGCGGCCCTGCCCCAGTGCGGTCCCGCCGAGCAGGCAGAACGGGACATCGGCGCCGAGGTCGGCCGCCAGGGCGGTCAGGTCCGCGTCACTGTGCCGGGACCCGAGCAGTGCCCGGGCGGCGAGGAGGGCGGCCGCGGCGTCCGCGGATCCGCCGGCCATTCCGCCGGCGACCGGCACCCCCTTGTCGATGTCGATCCGGATCCGCGGCAACGGAGCCGCGGCGTCGACGGCCCCCGACGACGTCCCCGATGCCGCGACCGCGCGCACCGCCCGGACCGCGAGGTTGTCGGCGATGTCCCCGGACCGCCCACCGGCGGGGACGAGGTGGGCGTCCCGCCCGGTCACCGTGACCCCGGCGACCATGTCCCCGGGGCCCTCCCCGGGCCCGCACGTCCCCACGACCGTCAGGGTGACGGTCTCGGTGAGGTCGAGCGCCTGGAAGACGGTCTCCAGGTCGTGGTACCCGTCGGGGCGTCGGGCACCGACGGCGAGGTGCAGGTTGACCTTGCCCTGGGCCGTTGCGCTGACCGTCCAGCCGAGGGAGGGGTCCTGGTCGGCGTCCGGCGCGGTCATTGTCCGGCCCTGCCGAGGGAGGCCACCGCCAGATCGACGAACCGCTCGGTGGAGAGCTTCTCGCCGCGTTCCCGCGGGTCGATCCCCGCGGCCGCCAGCACCTCGCCCGCGGCGGCGCCGGAACCGAAGTAGCCGGACAGTGCGGCACGCAGGGTCTTGCGCCGCTGCAGGAACGCCGCATCGGTCACCGCGAAGACCTCGGCCTGCAGCCGGTCGGCCCCGATGTCCTCGAGGGCCGCCTGCCAGGGCCGGGTCCCGTCGGTCCACCGGTCGATGCGCACCAGCCCCGAATCGATCTTCGGCGCGGGCCAGAACACGTTCCGGCCGACCGTACCGGCCTTGCGGACGGTCCCGTGGAATCCCGCCTTCACGCTCGGCACCCCGTAGATCTTCGATCCCGGGGACGCCGCCAGCCGGTCGGCGACCTCCAGCTGCACCATGACGAGCACGCGGGTGATCGACGGGAATTCCTCGAGCAGGTGCAGCAGCACCGGCACCGAGACGTTGTACGGGAGGTTGGCCACCAGCGCGGTGGGCGCCGGCAGTCCGGCGGCATCCATGTCCGCGGCGGTGAGGGTGAGGGCGTCGTGCCGGACGACGTGGACGTCGTCGGCGCGCGACGGGGCGAACTCGGCGACGGTGCGCGGCAGGCGCTCCGCCAGCCGCGGGTCGATCTCCACCGCGGTGACGTCCCCGGCCTGCTCCAGCAGGGCCAGCGTCAGCGAGCCGAGTCCCGGACCGACCTCGATGACGTGGTCGTCGGGGGTGAGGTCGGCGGCGGTGACGATCCGGCGGACCGTGTTGGGGTCGAGGACGAAGTTCTGCCCCAGTTTCTTCGTCGGGGTGATGTCGAGTTCGGCGGCCAGGCCGCGGATCTCGACCGGGCCGAGCAGCCGGATCCCGGTGGTGTCGCTGGTGTTGTCGCTGTCGGTCACAGGTCGATGATAACCCGGGGTGGCCCGGGGACCACGACTAGCCGATGCCGAGCTTGGAGGTGCAGGCCGGCCAGGCTCCCCAGCCCTGGGCCGCCTGGACCTTCTCTGCCACGGCGATCTGCTGCTCACGGGTGGCCTGGTCGGCGCTCGGGGCGTACTCGGTGCCGCCGAAGCCGGCCCAGGTGGAGTCGGTGAACTGGAGGCCGCCCTTGAAACCGTTGCCGGTGTTGATGGCCCAGTTGCCGGTGGACTCGCACTGGGCGATGGTGTCCCACACCGAGCCGTCGGCGACGGACGGGGCCGAGGCGGAGGCCGCCGGCTTGGTGCCGCGGCGGACGACGCGCTCCTTGGCCGGGGTGAGCTCCTCGCTCTTGAGGACCTCGCGGCCGGTCTCCACACCGTTGTCCTTGTGGATCTTCACGGTGACGCGGGCCTTGCCGGCGGCGCCCGGGTCGACGACGGTCTCCTCGCCCTCCGGGGCGTCCGCATCCTCCTCGACGCGCACCGGGGCGTCGATGTCGTGGTCCTCGGTGACCTCCTCGACCGACTTGCGGTCGACGTCGATGTGCATGTCCTGGGTGAGCGGGGTGTCCGCGGACGGGGTGACCGTGTCGTCCTTGCCCAGCGGGGTGCCGCGCATCGCCAGGACGTCACCGACGGTCGCGGCGGCCATGCTCATCGTGGCCGGGGCCTCGCCGGGGGTGCCGTCGTTGAGGGTGAAGGACTTCGGCGTGGTGATGTTGAGCTCCATGCCGTCGACCGGGATCTGCGAGGACATGCCGGAGGACAGGGCCGCACCGTCCTGGGAGTAGCCGAGCTCGTTGAGCAGGTCCGAGACCGTCATCGAGGTCGTGTCGACGCTGCGGGACTGTCCGTCGACCGTGAGCGCCACCTGGCGTGCGGAGCGCACCGTGACCGTGTCCGACCCGGAGACACTCTCGTCGAGGCCGGGGGTGATGAGGTCCTTGTCGGTGACCTTGACCCCCTCGTCCTTGAGGACGCCGGCGACGTCGCCGGACATCGTGGACGCCTTGATGATCTTGCCGTTGACGTCGAGGGTGACGTCCTTGTGGTTGGTCGCGACGACCGTGCCACCGACCACGAGGGTGGCCAGCATGCCGCCGGTGGCGACGCGCAGCGGGACGGAACTGCTGTGGTTGATGCGGTGCAGTCGGGATTTGCTCTTGGGGGACACTGGCGCCTGCTTTCTCACCGGCTCCCACCGATGCTCGGATGACGTTGACTCAGATCACGATACGGTAACGATACGGTCACGGCCAAACATCCGCAGCAGAATGTCACGATTTTGTCGCGACTGTCACACCCATCCGTACAACCGGCGCGCATTGCCCGCCACCTGCGCCCCGAGGGCCTCGGGAGTCACACCTCTCACTTCGGCAACACACCGTGCGGTGTACCCGACGAACGCCGGTTCATTCCGGGCACCCCGGAACGGTTCCGGCGTCATGAACGGGGCATCCGTCTCTACGAGGATCCGGTCCGCGGGGCACAGCCGTGCCGCCTCCCGCAGTTCCTCATTGCGCCGGAAAGTCACGTTCCCGCAGAAACTCAGCCAGTACCCGCGATCGACCGCCTCCCGGGCGACCGCGAGCGGCGAGGAGAAACAGTGCAGCATGACCGGCAGATCCTCCGGGGCATCGTCGAGGATGCGCAGCAGGTCGGCGTCCGCCTCCCGGTTGTGGATCATCAGCGGCTTGCCGACCTCCGCGGCCAGTGCCATGTGCCACCGCAGGGCCGCCTCCTGCACGTCGAGCGGCGCAGTGGTCTCCGGTTCGTGGGTGATCCAGTAGGTGTCCAGCCCGGTCTCCCCCACCGCCACGCACCGGGGGTCGGCGACGAGCTCCCGCAGCCGGTCCTGCACCCCGTCGGTGAAGAGGTCGGACGCCCTGGTCGGATGCACCGCGCACGCGGCGTACACCCGGTCATCGGCGTGCGCGGCCGCCAGCGCCTCGACGGACTCGGCGAGATCATCGCCGACGGTGCAGATCCGGTGCACCCCGACCGCCGCCGCCCGGTCCATGACCTCGGTCACCTGCGCCGGGGTCGTCGCCCCGCAGGAGGCGAGGTGGGTGTGGGCGTCCGCCAGCTCCGGCAGGGGCTCGGGCGGGACGGGAGTCGGGCGCTTCCTCTTCGACATGGCTGTCAGGGTAGCCGGTGGACCCCGGGGACGGCCGGTCCGGCTGTACTTCCCGGGGAGGTTGCGAACGTCGTCGTCGGCGTCGGTTTCACGAGCCGAGGTGTCGGTCCGCTCTCCCGGCCGTTGGGTTCACGAGCCCAGGTGCTGCTCCGGGGCGGATTTTTCGACCTGCCGGTTCGCAATGTCGACATGGAGGCCGAGCCGTCGACCTGTCGGTTCGTTCCGCGGACATCCGGGACACCGGGAGGGTTCTTCCTCGTCCTCCCAGTGGTCATGCATTCACGACCTCCCCGGACAGGACGAACTAGTCCTTCTCGACCCGCGCCCACTCCGGGCCGTTCTCGGCGAGCTCCGGGTCGAGGCGGGTGAACAGCGGGGCGGGCTTCGACAGCGGCGTCCCCGGGGTGAGGTCGATCCGCTCCCAGCGGGCCTGCTGGTCGGCGTAGTCACCCATGATGACCGGGTAGCTGCGTCCCGCCTCCGGCAGGCCGACACCCACCGGGGTCAGCGGCGAATCGTCGGTGACCTCCCGGACCTCCGGCTGCGCGGCCCATACGCCGGTCCCGCCGAGGGTCTCGAAGACCCGCTGGGCGGAGAACGGCAGGTAGGGGGTGAGCAGCGTGTTCGCGTCCGCGATGACCTGCAGTGCCGTGAACAGCACGGTCCCGAGCCGGTCGCGCTGCGCCTCATCCTTGGCCAGCTTCCAGGGCTCCTGGGCCGCGAGGTACTGGTTCGCCCGGCCGACGATGCGCATCGCCTCGGCGATCCCGGCCTTGAACCGGCAGTGGCTGATCGCCTCGCCGACCACGCCGAACGCCGCGGCCGCGTCATCGAGCAGGTCCCGGTCCTCCGCGGTGAACTCCGCCGGGGCGGGGATCTCACCGAAGTTCTTCACGGCCATGGACACGGTGCGGCTGACGAGGTTGCCCCACTCGTTGGCGAGCTCGGTGTTCACCCGGCGGACGAATTCGTCCCAGGTGAAGTCGGTGTCCATGTTCTCCGGGCCGGCGACGGCGATGAAGTACCGCAGCGCGTCCGGGCCGAACTCCCGCAGGAAGTCACGGACGTAGATGACCACGCCCTTCGAGGAGGAGAACTTCGAGCCGGACATCGTGAGGAACTCCGAGGAGACCACCTCGGTCGGCAGGTTCAGCTCGCCGAGGACCCCGACCTCACCGCCCTTGTCGCCCTTCCCCGCGTAGCCGAGCAGTTCGGCGGGCCAGATCTGGGAGTGGAAGGTGATGTTGTCCTTGCCCATGAAGTAGTAGGACAGCGCCTCCGGATCGGACCACCACTTCTTCCAGGCCTCCGGGTCCCCGGTGCGCCACGCCCACTCGATGGAGGCAGAGAGGTAGCCGACGACCGCGTCGAACCACACGTAGAGCTTCTTGGCGTTGTTGTCCTGCCAGCCCTCGATCGGCACCGGCACACCCCAGTCGATGTCGCGGCTCATCGCGCGGGGACGCATGTCCTTGAGCAGGTTCAGGGAGAACTTCAGGACGTTGGGACGCCACCCGGTGCGGGTCTTCAGCCACTCCTCCAGGGCACCGGCGAAGGCCGGGAGGTCGAGCATGAAGTGCTCGGTCTCGACGAACTCCGGGGTCGCCCCGTCGATCTTCGACCGGGGGTCGATGAGGTCGGCCGGGTCGAGCTGGTTGCCGCAGTTGTCGCACTGGTCACCGCGGGCGTCGGTCGCCCCGCAGATCGGGCAGGTGCCCTCGATGAAGCGGTCCGGCAGGGTGCGGCCGGTCTTCGGGTCGATGGCCCCGGTGGTGGTCTGCTTCACCATGTAGCCGTTGTCGTTGAGCCCGCGGAACAGCTCCTGGACGACCGCGTAGTGGTTGCGGGTGGTGGTGCGGGTGAACAGGTCGTAGGACAGTCCCAGTCCGGCGAGGTCCTCGACGATGACGCGGTTGTACCGGTCGGCGAGTTCCTGGACCGGCACGCCCTCCTTCTCCGCCTGGACCAGCAGCGGCGTGCCGTGCTCGTCCGTCCCGGAGACCATCAGCACCTCGTTGCCCGACATTCGTTCGTACCGGGCGAAGACGTCCGAGGGGACGCCGAACCCGGCGACGTGTCCGATGTGGCGGGGGCCGTTGGCGTACGGCCAGGCAACGGAGGTGAGGACATGTTTCGACATGCCGTCCAGCCTATTGCATCAGCCGCGGGAGGCGAGCACCGCCTCGTACAGTTCCCGGTTCGGGACGCCGTACTCCCGGCCGACCGCCTTGCAGGCGTCCTTGAGCCGCTCGCCGCCGGCGGTCCGTTCCGCCACCACCGCCACGAGATCGGCCGGGTCCACCGGGCCGGTCTCGGGTGCGGCGGAGACGACCACGGTGATCTCCCCGCGGATCCCCGCACCGTCGGTGCCGCCGGCGTCGGCCCAGGCGACGAGCCCGGCGAGCGAGTCCCGGCGGATCTCCTCGTGGACCTTCGTCAGTTCACGGCACACCGCGGCCTCCCGGTCCGGGCCGAGGACCTCCACCGCGGTCTCCAGGGTGCGCTGCAGCCGGTGCGGGGACTCGAAGAAGGCGACAGCGCGGCGCTCGGTGCGCAACCGTTCCAGCCACCGCCGCCGGTCGCCGTCCTTGCGCGGGGCGAAGCCGTCAAAGGCGAAGTGCCCCACCCCGATGCCCGACAGGGCGAGCGCCGTCGGCACCGCCGAGGGCCCCGGCAGGCAGGTCACCGGCACACCGGCGGCCTGCGCGGCCTGCACCAGCGGGAAGCCGGGGTCGGAGACCGAGGGCATCCCGGCGTCCGTCACCACGAGGATCCGCGCGCCGGACGCCGCACGCTCGACGAGGCCGGCGGCCCGCTCCCCCTCGTTGTGGTCGAAGTTCGAGACGATCTTCCCGGTGATCTCCACCCCCAGGTTGTCCGCCAGGGCACGGGTCCGGCGGGTGTCCTCGGCGGCGACGATATCGGCGCTGCCGAGGGCGTCGATGAACCGCACCGAGGCATCGAGGGCGGTGCCGAGCGGGGTCGCCGCGAGGATGATCCCGCCGCCCGGGCAGGGGCGGGTCGAGGCAGCACGGTCAAGCAACTGACGGAGAACTTCATCGTCCATGGTCTGAAGACCTTATAGGATGGCTCCCTGTGAACGAGACCACCGCCGCCCCCGCCCGTCACCGGCCGACCCGGTGGTGGACCATCCTCACCGCGCTCGCGGTACTGGGGCTGGCGTCCCGCCTCATCGGACTGTCGCACCCCACCGACGCGGGCACCCCGGTCTTCGACGAGAAGCACTACGTCCCCCAGTCCTGGCAGATCCTCCGGGGCGGCTGGTTCGCCGGCGTCGGCGGTATCGAGGATAACCCGGCCTACGGGCTGGTCGTCCACCCACCGCTGGGCAAACACATCGAGGCGATCGGACTGGCTGTGTTCGGGGACACCCCGTTCGGCTGGCGGATCATGTCCGCACTGTGCGCGGTCGGGGTCATCCTGCTGTGCGCCGCCGTCACCCGCCGGCTCATGCTCGCCGCCCGCGACGGGGCAACCGGGGGCGCCGGAGCCACACCGGATGCCGCGACGGTCGCCGCCGCCGACTGGGCGGGGCTCGCCGCCGGCGTGCTCGCCCTGTGCGACGGCATCCTCTTCGTCACCGGCCGGTCCGGCATGCTCGACCACTTCCAGGTCTTCTTCGTCGTCCTCACCGTCTACCTCCTCCTCCGCGACCATGCGCAGATGGAGGCGCGGTTCCGGCGGGTCGCCGCCGAGGGCCGGATGGCGGACTCGTCGGCAGGTCCCCGGCTCGGCTACCGCTGGTGGCGGTTCGCCGCCGGCGTGACGCTGGGCTGTGCCGTGGCGGTGAAGTGGTCCGGCCTGTACTACATCGCCTTCTTCGGCGTCGCGGTCGTCGGGATCGACTGGTGGCGGCGCCACCGGTTCGGCGTCCGGCAGCCGCTGCGGGGCACCCTCGGCCGTGACTGCGTGCCCGCCGTGGCCTCCCTCGTCATCGTCCCGGCGATGGTCTACATCCTGTCCTGGCGCACCTGGTTCTCCTCGGAGACCAGCGTCTTCCGCCACGAGGCGGAGGCCGGCAACGAGCGGATCGCCGGCTGGGGACTGGACTTCCTGCCGGACTCCTGGCTGAACTTCCTCTACTACCACCTGTCCGTCCTCGACTTCCACGAGGAACTGACCAACTCCAACGGTCACCACCACCCGTGGGAGTCGAAACCGTGGGACTGGATCGCCAGCACCCGAGGCCTGCTGTACTACAGCCAGACCAGTGACACGACCGGGGACAAGGAGGTGGTGCTGCTCACCGGGACCCCGGTGATCTGGTTCCTCGCCGCACCCGTCCTGCTGTGGGGGCTGTGGCGGCTCGCCGTCCGGCGCGACGTCCGCTGGGCGGTGCCGGTCGTCGGCTACCTCGCGGGGTTCCTGCCCTGGTTGCTCAACGTCGACCGGCAGATGTACCTGTTCTACGCCGCGAACCTCGCGCCGTTCATCGTCATCGGTCTGGGCCTGCTGCTCGGCCGGATTGCCACGTGGTCGCTCCGGCGTCCGGACGCCGCTGCCGGTGCAGGTCGGCTGACCGCCTTCTGGCTCCGCCGCACCGGCTACGCGCTCGGCGGAATCTACCTGGTCCTCGTCGTCGCGGTGTTCCTGTTCTTCCTGCCGATCTTCACCGGCATGCCGCTGACGCACACCGAGTGGCAGCTGCGCATGTGGCTGCCCGGCTGGACCTGACCGGGCCGGAGTATCACAGCGGCCGGTCGCCGGGGTCGCCCGGCCGCCAGGTCGAGTTCCGGACGGCGTCCGACGGACTGTAGGCCACCGGCCGGGCGGTCAGCCCCCGCAGCGACTGGCGCACCGGATCCACCGCATGGTGGCGGGCCAGCCACACCACGCACAGCGCCACGCAGGCGACCAGGTGCAGCAGCAGACCCGAGACCGCCCCGACATCGAGGTACCCCAGCACGAGGTCCCGGGTCGAGAACCCCGCCCCGAAACCCCACAGCGCCAGGAACACCGGCAGCAGGCCCGGGGCGGACCGCGGCCGGACCGCCCCGAGGACCAGACCGGCAGCCAGCGCGAGCCGAACGGTCGCGGCATCCACCGACATCCGGGCCAGATCCGGGTCGCCGGCGTTGCCCACCGCCCCGCCGGAGCCGGCCACCGTCGTGCCGCCGTCTCCACCGGTCGCACCGACCAGCAGGACCACCGCCCACACGACATAGGCCGCCGCCAGGACCACGAGCACCAGCCGGGCCACCACCAGCGGCAGGGACCTGTTACGCAGCCCGTGGGAGAGCTCCGGCGTCCGGTCGGCGAGGGCGACCATCTGCTCGGCCAGTTCCCGCGCGTCCGACGCCGACCCGCTGACGGCACCGGCCCCGTCGACGCCGCCGACCCGGAGCCGACGGTTCAGATCGCTCACCGAGGCGTACCACGCCTGGCAGTCCGGGCAGGCGGCCAGATGTGCGTCGACGGCGTCCCCGTCGGTCCCCGGTGGATCGGGTTCCCCGTCCAGCCGCGCCGACAGGACCGCCCTTACGTCCTCACAGTCCACGTACTCCCCTCCCCTAGCCGAACCTGGACAGTGCCCGGTCGAGGCTGGCGCGTCCCGGACCGAACACGACGAGTGTCACACAGGCGGCGAACAGGACGAGAACGAGTTCCCAGCCCCCCTCCGTGACGAACAGACCGTGGTCCAGGTGCACGAAGTAGAAGGCGGCCACCATGTCGAGGGCCAGGACCACGCCGGCGGCGGGCGTCAGCAGGCCGAGGACCAGCATCGCCCCACCGAGCATCTCGACGACCGACACCGCCCAGGCCGACATCCGGGGCTGGGGGATGCCGAGGGAGGTCCAGTCCGTCACGGTCGCGTCGATACCGGTCCGGAACGCCTTGTCCCACCCGTGGGCGATGAAGACGAGACCGAGGACCACACGGAGCAGCAGCAGGGCCGCGTCACGGACGGCGGGAGTGTTCATGATGGACCCAGCCTACTAGTACCGGACGCCGGGTCAGACTGCGCGGTAGCTCCGACGGTCGTCGTAGCCGCCACGGCCGTCGTAGCTGCCGTAGCCGTCATCGCTGTCGTCGCCGACGTAGTCCCCGACCGGGAGGGCGGCGAATTCGGGGGCCTCGTCGTCGATCTCGAGCGCCACCGCACCCGGCCGCAGCAGCCGGTCCGGCACGCCGAGTTCACTGTCGTCCGTACTGCGGACACCGGCCCGGGCCCGCCGCATGCGGGCGATGCGCCGGTGCCGCAGCTCCTGCTCCTCGACCGTCTGCCGGCGCAGGTAGTAGAGGTACACGCCGGTGAGTGCGGCCATGACGACGACCGCGGCCCATGCCGCGCCGCCGACGAACACCCCGCCGACCACGGCGAGCACCAGCAGGACACCGAGTCCCGCGAGAGTCCGCCGCCGCCGGGTCTGCCGGCGTTCGGCCAGCTCCTGGGAGGTCACCGGGTCGTAGAATCCCCGGCCGCGGTGCGCCGCCGCATACGCCAGATCCTCGTCCGTCAGTTCCTCCGGCTGCTCCGGTTCGCGGACGGCGGGCAGGCCGGCACGTTCCACCACCGTGTCATCGGTACCGACCGAGACATCCGTGTCCCCGCCGCGGAAGTAGGCGACGGGCACGGCCGCGAAGTCCGGACGGTCCTCGTCGGTGCCGTCGGTGTCTTCGGCGTCGTCGACGGTGTCAGTGTCGGCTGTGTCGGCTGTGTCGGCTGTGTCGGCTCCGTCGTCGGTGTCGTCTGTGTCAGCAGCGCCGGCGTCCTCGGCGACGACCACCGTGACCTCGCCGCCGAGCTCCCGCACGGCGACCACGTCATCGTCGCTGTCGACGTCCACCGGCGGGAACTCCCCGGTGTCCTCGTCATCGAGCGGCCGGTAGCCGACGACTTCACCGTCGATCACCCGGGTCGGCACGGCCCGCTCCGCGGCATCCGGCGTGTCGTCGATGAGCACCTGCTCAGGTTCGGCGTCCACCAGTTCGATGTCCTCGTCGGGGTCCGCGTGGTAGAGGCTCTCGGCGGGCAGTGGACGCCGGTGTGGCCGCTCGATCCCAGTTCCACCCTCGTGCAGCACCCTGGTCTCGGACAGGGCCTTCGAGGTCCGTCGCACCGGCTGGTGACGACGCAGGAACAACGGGGTGAGCAGCAGCAGCCACACGACGGCAATGAGTATGACGGAGCTGAGGGAACCCGACACTGACTATTCCTCTCGCTGGGGGACGGCGTGATGCCCCACCCTACGTGCCCTCACGCACCACCGGCACCAGGCGCGCCGGAATTACCGCAGTCGTGCCGGGAGAATTCCCGACCGCTGCAGTCCCGCCAGCACACCGCCCCCGGTCTCCTCGACCGTCAGGCCGACGAGCAGATGGTCCCGCCACCGGCCGTCGATGTGCAGGTTGCGGACCAGCCGCCCCTCCTCCCGGTAGCCGGCGCGGGCCAGCACCCGGCGGGAGGCCGTGTTGGTCTCCAGGACCGTCGCCTCGACCCGGTGCAGGCCGATGTAGCGCATCGCATGGTCGGTACCCAGGCCCACCGCCGCGGTCGCCACGCCGTTGCCGGCGAAACCCGAGTACACCCAGTAGCCGATCCAGCAGCTGCTCACCACACCGTGCTGGATGTTGCCGAGCGTGAGCTGCCCGGCGAACTGGCCCTCCACCTCGATGGCGAACGGTGCGAGAACGCCCTGCCTCGCCATGTCGAGCAGCCCGGTGACATTGCGCCGCCACATCTGGCCGGAGTGGGCGTCCGCCCAGTCACCCTGCACCGTCGGTTCCACCGGACGCAGCTGGGCCTCGTCGGCGATCCGGTACTCCGACCACCGTCGCCCGTCGCGTCGCGACAGCGGGCGCAGGCGTACCCCGCCCGCCCGGGTCGCGGCGACGGGCGTCTTCGCCGGCCATCCCGGATGGCGGTCCTGGCCGCCCATCATGGCCGGTTGCTGAGGAACATCACGTCGACGACTTCGCCGGGCTCGATCCGGGTCTGCTCCCGAGGCACCGAGATCAGGCAGTTCGACTGGCCGTGGCTGCCCAGCAGATGGGTCGGCTCGCCCGGATCGACCTCGACCGCTCCCCCGGCACCCAGCGGGTCCACGAGGAACTCCCGGGTCTGCCGGTCGCGCATCAGTTGACCACGGATGAAACCGCGCCGGTCGGGTGCGGAACTGATCGCGGCGATCGTGCGCGCCTGCACCTTGCGCCGGGTGGACTGGCGCTGGCCGCGCAGGATCTGGACCAGCGGACGCACCATCACCTCGAAGGTCACCAGTGCCGCCGCCGGATTCGACGGCAGCAGGAAGGTGGGGACCCGGTCGGCGCCGAGCGTCCCGAACCCCTGCACCGAGCCGGGGTGCATCGCCACCCGCGAGACGTCGAGCTCCCCGAGTTCATCGAGCACCTCCCGCAACCGGTCGCTCGCCGCACCGCCGACACCACCGGCGATCACCACGATCTCCGACCTGATGAGCTGTCCCTCGATGATGTCGCGCAACCGGCGCGGCTCACCGCTGAGGATGCCCGGCCGGTTCACCTCGGCCCCGGCTTCACGGCCGGCGGCGGCGAGCGCGTAGGAGTTCACGTCGGTGATCTGCCCCAGCAAAGGTTCGCGTCCGACATCGACGAGTTCGGGGCCGAAGGACATCACCGACAGGCGCGGCCTCGGGTAGACGAGGACCTTGTCCCGGCCGACGGCGGCGAGCAGCCCCACCTGGGCGGCGCCGATGACCGAGCCCTCTTCGACGACGACGTCACCGGGTTGGACGTCGGAGCCCTCCCGGTGGACGAACTGTCCGGAGGCCACCCGCCGCAACGGGACGGCCCGGCGGCCGTCGACCTCCGCCCAGTCCAGCGGCAGGACGGCGTCCGCCAAGGTCGGGATCGGGGCCCCCGCCTGCACCCGCACGGTCTGGTGCGGCTGCAACCGCACCGGCCGGTGCGACCCGGCGGACACCTCGCCGACGACGGGGAGGGTGACCCCACTGTCCCGCAGGTCGACACTGCGCACGGCGTAGCCGTCGAGGGCCGCCTGGTCGAATCCGGGCACCGTCTGCTCCGACTCCACCTGCTCGGCGCAGCGCAGTCCGAGCGCCTCCGAGATCGCGGTCCGCACCGGTTCCGGGGCGACCGCGGCCGCGCTGACCGTGGCCAGCTGCTCCTCAACGGTTCTCACGTCGGTCTAGTTCTCCTGTCCCAGTCTGTCGGCCAGCCAGGTCTTCAGCGACGGACCGTAGGTGTCGTCCTGCAGCGCCGCATCGACGCACGCCCGGATGTACCCGCCCGGGTTGCCGAGATCGTGCCGGCCGCCGTGGTGGATGTACACGTGGACCGGGTGACCTTCCTCGATGAGCAGTTCAATGGCGTCGGTGAGCTGGAGTTCGCCGCCCTTACCGGGGGCGATCCGCCGCAGGGCGTCGAAGATGCTCCGGTCCAGCAGGTAGCGGCCGGTGGCGACGACGGTGGAGGGGGCGTCCGCGGTATCGGGTTTCTCGACCATCCCGCGGACCTTCTTCACGTCCTCGCCGGCCACCCCGCCGACACCGCCCTCGCTCTGCTCGATGTCGAAGACCCCGTAGTTCGAGACCTCGCTCTCCGGCACCTCGAAACCGCAGAGCACGGTGCCGCCGAGTTCCTCGCGGATCTTCACCATCTCGTTGATGACTCCGGTCGGCAGCACCAGATCGTCGGGCAGCAGGACGGCGAAGAACTCCTCGTCGTCGTCGAGGGTGCTCTCGGCGCAGCCGACGGCGTGTCCGAGGCCGAGCGGCCGGTCCTGGTCCACCGCGACGGCGTCCACGAGACCGTTGACCGCCCGCACCTTCGCCAGCTGGTCGGTCTTCCCCCGTGCCGCCAGGGTCTCCTCGAGCAGTTCATCACGCTCGAAGTACTCCATCACCCCCTGTTTGCGGGGGGCCGTGACGACGGCGAGGCGGGTGGCGCCGGCCTGCGCGGCCTCCCGGGCGATGAGCTCGATGCCGGGGGTGTCGACCACCGGCAGCAGCTCCTTCGGGACCGTCTTCGTGGCCGGCAGGAAGCGCGTCCCCAGGCCCGCCGCCGGCACGACAGCAGTCCGGAGGCCACTGGTGAGGGGTGCCGTAGCCGTCTGTGATGTTGAAGCCATGGGTAGCAGGATACAGCCACCGTCGGCGTGCCGTGTGGTGCACACTCCGGCTATCATCCCGGAGACATGGCCCCTGCCTCCCCCCGTGACCCTGCCGGCGACCGTACCTGCGACGCTGCCGGCGAGCCTGCCACCGCCCCTGCCGAGGACACCGACCGGCGGAAGACGGAACTCCGACGGCGGCTGCGTGCCCGCCGCACCACCCTCGCCGCCACCCCCGACCGGGCCCGGCGGGACGCCGCGCTGGTGACCAACCTCTGCCGGTACCTCGACAGTCTCGACGCCGACGACACCGGCGGCGGCCGGCCTGCCGCCGTCGCGGCGTTCGCCCCGTTGCCCGGGGAACCCGGCGGCGCCGACCTCCCCGACCGCTTGGCTGCCACCGGGCGGCAGGTCTGGCTCCCGGTCGTGGACGCCCCGGGGCGTCCGCTGCGGTGGCTGCCGGACGTCGGTCCCGACCACCGGCGCACCGCCGCCTACGGTATCCGCGAGCCGGTTCCGGTTCCGTCGGCGACCGGGGTGGACGCGCCCCGGCCACTGTCCGCACTGCCCGCCGACCTGGTCGTGGTGCTGCCTGCCCTGGCGGTGGACGCCGACGGTGTGCGGCTGGGGCAGGGCGGCGGGTTCTACGACCGCACCTTTGCACTGGACACCATCCGTCACTCCGGTAACATCCGCTCACGCGCGGGAGCGGCGTACCGTGGCAGACTGTTGGCACTCGTGGATCATGAGGAATTCGGTGTCCCGGTCCCCCGGACGACGCTCGATCTCGCGGTCCCGGTCGTCGTCACCGATGACGGCGTCTCTCCTACCGGTGCCCACCGGTAGCCACCCGATCAACCGGAGGTACCCATGCTCAAGGGCTTCAAAGACTTCATCATGCGCGGCAACGTCATCGAACTTGCCACCGGTGTCATCATCGGCGCCGCATTCACGGCGATCGTCACCGCGCTGACCGACAACCTCATCCAGCCGCTGATCAACGCCCTGGGCGGCGGCGGTGACGTCGACGGTCTCGCCTGGAAGATCAAGGCCGGCGACGACTCGACGACCATCGACCTCGGCGCGATCATCACGGCCGTGATCAACTTCATCATCATCGCCGCGGTCGTCTACTTCATCATCGTGCTGCCGATCAACAAGATGGCCGAGGCCGCCGCGAAGCGCAAGGGTCAGGACACCGAGGAGGCCGCCGCGGCCTCCGAGACCGACCTGCTCATCGAGATCCGCGACCTGCTGGCCGCCCAGCACGTCACGGATCCGTCGGCCGGACCGCTGCCCGACAGCCTGCCGGATTCCCTCACCGACAGCCCCGACACCGGACGCCACTCCGCGAACTAGGACTGCGAGCGCCGCAGGCGCGACGCACCCGCCCGTCTCACCCCCAGTGAGGCGGGCGTTGTTCGTTCCAGAACCGGTCGCTGAAGCCACCGGCGTCCCGGTCGCCCGACCGGTCGGGCAGCGCACCGTCCTGACCCCCCGGTCCGGTCTTTCCCGGCTCCGGCCGGTGCGCGCCCCCGAGCACGCCGGTCCGGCGGCGCCCCCTGCGTCCCCCGTGACTCACGCCTGGTTCAGCTCCCCGATGACGTGCCGGACCAGCGGGCACAGCGTCGCCATACCGTCGCGGATCGCGGACCGCGACCCGGCCAGGTTCACGACGACCGTCGACCCGGAGACCCCGGCCAGACCGCGGGACAGCCCGCCGTCCACGGCGTTGCAGGCCAGTGCCGAGGCCCGCAGGGCCTGGGCCATCCCCGGGATCCGGCGGTCCAGCACACCCTTCGTCGCCTCCGGGGTCCGGTCCCGCGGCCCCACTCCGGTTCCACCGACGGTGATGACCAGGTCGGCGCCGCCGACGACCGCGGTCTCCAGCGCCTGCCGCACCGCGGACTTGCGGGACTCGACGGTGAGGACGGCGTCCACCATGAAGTCTTCCTCGGCGAGCAGTTCCGCCACGAGCTCGCCGGACTGGTCCGGCTCCTCCCGGTCGGTCACGATGACCACGAGTGCATGAAGCAGCGAGTGGCGCTGTCCACCCGGCTCCCGCAGCTCCTCCTGCTGGTCGAGCGACCGGAGTTCCGCCTCGTCCGGGCCGTCCAGGTCATCCTCGTCCAGCCTGCTCAGACCGGCGCGCCGGCCCGGTTCCGATCCGGCGAAATCGACGAGACCGGGGACGTCGAGGAGATCGACGACGTCGGGCAGGCCGTCCTCCCGCCGGTCCTCGGCCGTCGTGCCTGCACCCTCGCTCGTATCCACGGTCATCTCCTCGTTCCTCGATTCCTTACGCTGTCCTGAGTTTCCTGGCCCTACGGTAACTCCTCGGGCGGGTCCTGTATAGCGGTGGCCGCCCCCGTATCCACCACCGGCCGGAAACCGGGCACTATTCGGAGGCGGTCAGCGTCACCTTCACTTCGTGGGGATTTCCGCCGTCCTTGTCGGTGACGGTCAGGGTGACCTCGTCGCCGACCTTGTGGGACCGGATGCCGGCGATCAGTGACACACCCGTGTCCACCACCCGGTCATCGACCTTCGTCACGACCTGTCCGCCCTTGAGTCCCGCCTTGTCCGCGGGGCCACCCTGGCCGACCTCGGCGATGAGTGCGCCGGCCACGCTGGTGTCCCGCGTGTCCACCTGGGCGTCAATGATCGGGTGGCTGGCCTTCCCGTTGTCGATGAGCTGCTTGGCGGTGTCCATCGCCTGGTTGGCCGGGATGGCGAAGCCCAGACCGATGGAGCCGGACTCCTGCTGCCCGCCGCCGAGGGTGGCGATGACCGACGGGATACCGATGAGTTCACCGTTGAGGTTGACCAGCGCGCCGCCCGAGTTGCCCGGGTTGATCGCCGCATCGGTCTGGATCGCGTCGATGAGGGACCCTTCACCGCCGGACTCCCCGGTGGCCTGCACCGGGCGGTTCTGCGCGGAGACGATGCCCTGGGTGACCGTGGACTGCAGTCCCAGCGGGGAGCCGACGGCGACCACCGACTGCCCGACCTTCAGCGACGAGGGGTCGCCGATAGTGATCGGGGTGAGGTTCTGACCGCCGTCCGCCTTGATGACGGCGATGTCGGTGCTCGGGTCCGTCGCGACGACCTTGGCCTTGAGGTTCTGGTTGTCATTGGTCCGCACCAGCAGGTTCGAGCCGCCGTCCCCGGCGCCTTCCACGACGTGGTTGTTCGTGACGATCAGACCGTCGGAGCTGATGATGGAGCCCGACCCCTCAGCCTCGCCCCGGCTGGACTGCACCTGGATCGACACGACACTGGGCAGGACCTTCTGGGCGACGGACTCGACCGAGCCGTCGCTGGGCTTGTTGTCCGACGCCTGCTGCTTGTCGCCGACGACCGTGGTGCTGAACGCCGCGCCGGAACTGCCGGAACCGTTGCCGTCGTCGACACTGTTCCAGATGACGGAGGTCAGGGCGCTGGCGACCACGCCGACGGCGACGACCATCGAGGCCACCGCGGGAGTGGAGAACCGGCGCTTCGCCCGCTGTGCGGGCGCGGGACGCCCGGCCGGCTGCGGACCCTGCAGACCCTGCGGCCCCTGGGGAGACTGCTGGCCCGGCCCCTGCGGGGGTTGCTGGCCCTGCTGACCCTGCGGCGGCTGCAGCGGGCCCTGCGGACCGTACTGACCCTGCTGCCCCTGCGGCTGCGGACCCCGCGGACCGCCCCATCCACCGCGCCGCTGGTCACCGTACTCGTTTCCGAAACTGCCGTTGTCCGGCATAGGACACTCCTTTGTCATGGGGCTCGTCATGGGGCCCGGCCTGTTCACGCCCCACTCATGATGGTCGACACTTCTTCAGTGGTGCTTTACAGATACTGGCAGGACGCCGTGAAGTCTCCGACAGAACCCCGCCCTTCCCCTTCCTCCCCTGGTACCGGGCAGGATCGCGGCCTCCCGTGGCCGCTGTGCTCTCCGCCGGTGGATCAGGGAGCCGTCTCGCGCAGCGCATAGCCCACGCCGCGCACTGTGTGGATCAGGCGGGATTCCCCGTCCGCCTCGGTCTTCCGGCGCAGATAGCCGATGTAGACCTCGAGGGCGTTGCCCGAGGTCGGGAAGTCGTAACCCCAGACCTCCTCGAGGATCGTCGTGCGGGACAGCACCTTGCGCGCATTGCGCATCAGCAGCTCCAGCAGCGCGAACTCGGTGCGGGTCAGGCTGATGTGCCGTTCCCCGCGACTGACCTCGCGGGTCTCCGGGTTGAGGCTGAGGTCCTCGAAGTGCAGCGGCTTGGTCTCCTTGGCCAGGGATGCCGCGGTCCGCATCGACCGGCGGTACAGCGAGCGCACCCGGGCCAGCAGCTCCTCCAGGGCGAAGGGCTTGGCGAGGAAGTCGTCCGCGCCGGCGTCCAGACCGGCAACCCGGTCGGCGACCTCGGCCTGGTCGGAGAGCATGAGGATCAGGACGTCGCTGCCGTGGCTGCGGAGCTCGCGGCACACCTCCAGGCCGTCCTTCCCCGGCAGTCCGACATCCAGGATCACGAGGTCGGCACTTTCCTGGTGTACCTGGGTCAGCGCCTCCTCCCCGTCGACCGCCTGGGACACGTCGTAGCCGTTGAAGGTCAGCGACCGGCGCAGCGAGTCGCGCACAGACTGGTCGTCATCTACAACAAGAATTTTCATGAGATCCATTGTGCACCACTTCTTCCCCGAGAGATGCCCCCGAGCCGGGAGTATCAGGGAATCTACAGGAAGTTGGTCACGATTCGGCTAAAAATGAAGTGACTTCATGCCAGCGCAGCAAAGGTCCCCCGTCGCTTTTCTGCTGCCTGTACTCACCCTCTGTGATGCTGCACACATACGTCGGCCGCCGTACCCCGAACGGGGCGACGGCGGCCGATGCGCACACCGGTGGACGGTGCGCGGTGCCCCGGACACTAGTCCAGGTTGACGAGGCCCTGCTGCGCGGCCTTCACCAGGCGACGCGGGATCTGCACCTCACGACCCTCGACCTTGACGGTCTGGAGGGCGACGTTGTCGGACTTCCACTGCGAGCGGCGCGAGTGCGTGTTCGCACGGGACCGACGGAACTTCGGAACTGCCATTGTTCTCTACCCTCCTCGGTTAGTTCTTCTTGGTACGGCGGATGCGGTTGCCGTAGCGGCGCTGGAACTTCTCGACACGGCCGGCGGTGTCCATGACACGCTGCGCACCGGTCCAGAACGGGTGCGACTCGCTGGTGACGTCAACGACGATCAGCGGGTACTCGTTGCCGTCCTCCCACTCCACGGAGCGGTCGGAGGTGGCGGTGGAGCGGGTGAGGAACTGGTGTCCCGTGCTCGCGTCCTTGAAGACCACCGGGTGGTAGTCGGGGTGGATATCGCTCTTCATTCTCAATCCCTCAGGGTTGTGCACCAGGCCGGTCCCCGCACCATGCGGGTGCCGGGTCGTACCTGGGTCGGGTTTGGAGTAGTGGATCCGCCACAGCGCCTCGCGCGGGCAGACACAACCGCATATCGTAACCCCTCCTCCCCTGGACCGTGAAATCGTGGGAGCCGTCCGTCGGACAGTCCGCCGGAGAGCCGGAAGACAGCCGGAAGATTAGGTCACCGGGACCAGATGCGGTAACGTGGCGCATCGCTGTTGTCTAGGTAAACGTCATCGTTCGTACGACCGGTCCTCACAGCGCCCCGATCAGCCCGTTTCCCGTCTAGTTACGGGCATGACGGTCGGTGCGGCGCCGGGCCCGGATGGACGGACGGAAGGAGAAAGATACCCATGTCGGCATATTGCCAGGTCACGGGTCGGAAGCCGGGGTTCGGCAAGTCCGTCTCGCACTCGCACCGCCGCACGAACCGTCGCTGGAACCCGAACATCCAGCGCCGTTCGTTCTACCTGCCCTCTGAGGGACGCAAGGTCACCCTGAACGTCTCCGCCAAGGGCCTCAAGACCATCGACCGGGACGGCATTGAAGCCGTCGTCGCCAAGATCCGCGCACGTGGGGAGAAGATCTAATGGCACGTAATGACATTCGCCCCATCATCAAGCTGAAGTCCACTGCGGGCACCGGTTACACCTACGTGACCCGCAAGAACAAGCGGAACAACCCCGACCGGATCACGCTGAAGAAGTTCGATCCGATCGCGCGCAAGCACGTCGAGTTCCGCGAGGAGCGTTAATCCATGGCCAAGAAGTCGAAGATCGCCAAGAACGAGCAGCGCAAGGAAACCGTCGCGCGTTTCGCCGAGCGTCGCACCGAGCTCAAGAAGATCATCAAGAACCCGAACACCTCTGACGAGGATCGTCAGGAGGCCCAGTACGAGCTGAACCGCCAGCCGCGCGACGCCTCCCCCGTCCGCGTCCGGAACCGCGACGCCGCCGACGGCCGCCCCCGCGGTTACCTCCGCAAGTTCGGTCTGTCCCGCGTCCGCGTCCGCGAAATGGCTCACCGCGGTGAGCTGCCGGGCGTCCGCAAGTCCAGCTGGTAAAGGGGAGCTCACGAGAATGAAGCGCACCAATCACAAGAAGGCGCGGATCGAGCAGTCCCGCCGCCCGAAGAAGAACCCGCTCAAGGCAGAGGGTATCGAGACCGTCGACTACAAGGACTACGCCCTGCTGCGTAAGTTCATCTCCGACCGCGGCAAGATCCGTGGCCGCCGCGTCACCGGTCTGACCCCGCAGCAGCAGCGTCAGGTCGCCACCGCGATCAAGAACGCCCGTGAAATGGCTCTCCTGCCGTTCCACAGCCGCTGATCTTTTCCTTCAGCGCAGCGTTTACTTAAAGACCTTCTGAACCCCCGTCCCCGGGTTGTCCCCCGGGGTGCGGGGGTTCAGTCGTATCCGGGGCGTCCTGTACGGTGGGGCGTGAACTGTTCCACGTGAGAAAGTGATGACCCCTCCATGAGCAATCCCTACGGCTCCCCCGGTAACCCTGACGACCACAACGGAAACTCCGGTCCGTCCGGCGACATTCCCTCGTACGGTGACTACGCCGGCGGTGACCCGGCACAGGGTTACGGTCAGCCGCAGGACCCGGGCAACCCCTACGGGGCCTACCCGGGTGGAGCCGACCAGCAGTACCTCGGCGGCTCCACACTGCCGGGTGCCGGCGTCCGCCTCGGTGCCTACATCATCGACGCGATCATCCTCATGATCATCGCTGTCATTGTCGGCTTCATCGTCGGCCTCGCGGGCGGTGCCAGCGACGACGGTGCGGTCTCCGCCGGGACGCAATTCCTCCTCAGCGTCATCGTCGTGGTTATCTGGTTCGCCTACCGGGTCGGCATGGAGATCAGCGCCGGAGGAAGCGTGGGAAAGCTCATCTTGGGGCTCAAGGTGGTCGACATCAACGGGCAGCGCCTGAGCGCTCAGAACTCCCTGATCCGTAACGCCTGGTTTATCGTCGGGATCATCCCCTTCGTCGGAGGAATCCTGAGTTTCGTCGCAGCCATCGCCCTCGGGGTCACCATCTCCAGTAACCCGCAGAAGCAGTCCTTCACCGACAAGTGGGCCAAGTCCTACGTGGTCCGTTCCCGCTAGTCCCCCCAGCGCCGCGCCGCGACGGCGCAGCGACGGCGCAGCGACCGCACCGCCGGTGACCCGCCCCGACCACGGGGCAGGTCACCGGCGGTGCTGTAATGGGGGTCATGCTCGATGTACTCAGCGGATTCCTGATCGTGGTCATCATCATCGCGCTGGGTTACCTCGTCGGCCGGAAGAAGCTGCTCGGGCCGAGCGCGGTGTACACGCTCAACATGTTCGTCTTCTACCTGGCGACCCCGGCCCTGCTCATCAACTTCCTCTCCTCCGCCGACCTCGGCGACGTCTTCGGCGAGAACCTCGCCGTCGTCATCCTCAGCTCATTCCTCGCCGGTGCCGTGGGATACCTCGGCTACCGGCACCTCGCACGGCGTCCGGTCCCCGACAGCCTGGTCACCCTGCTGGCGTGTTCCTACTGCAACGGGTCGAATCTCGGCATCCCGATCGCCACCCACGTCCTCGACGACCCCACCGCCTCGCTGCCGGTCATCATCTTCCAGACCGCGTTCTACGGGCCCGCCGTCGTCCTGCTGCTCGACGTCACCACCCGACGGCGGGACGCCGGGACACACGCCGCGCCCTCTCTCGGCCCGTTGCTCCGGGAGCTGGTCCTGGGCGTGGTCCGTAACCCGCTGATCATCGCCGCGGTGTGCGGCATCATCCTCGCCCTGGTCCACCACGCCAACGGCTTCACCCTGCCCTCGCTCATCGGCGAACCGGTGGCGATGCTCTCCGGAGCCGCCGTCCCCGCCGCCCTCGTCGCGTTCGGCATGTCGATGGCGGAGGTGACGGTCCTCGACCGGGACACGAGTCCCCGCCGCAGCGTCTGGGCGGCCTCCCTGGTCAAGACGGTCGTCCATCCGCTGATCGCCTATGCGCTCGCCCGGCTGCTCTTCGACGCCCACGGCGCCGCTCTGCTCGCCTTCGTCGTCGTCGCCGCACTGCCGACCGCGCAGAACGTGTTCACCTACGCCTCCCGCTTCGGGGTCAACACCGTCCTGGCCCGGGACTCGGGCGTCGTCAGCACCCTGCTGTCGATCCCCTCGATCGCCGTCATCTCCCTGCTGCTGGGCTGACCAGCCGACTGTCCGTGGCCACCCCCGTTCGAGCCGGGCACGGCACCGGGGGTCCCGGGCGCCGCTACGGTCGATGGTGGACTCACCACCCACCACGTCAAGGAGTACCTGCCATGTCCACCACATCACAGGGAACTGTCGACCAGCTCGGACTGTCCGACATCCTCACCGCCGGCGCGGACGCCGGACCCAAGGTCTCGGTCTACGTTCCCACCGATCCCACCGGTGCCGACGGCGACATCGCCCGGCGCACCCTCGACGCCAAACTGAAGGACGCGGAGAAGCAGCTCCTCGCCACCGACGTCACCCCGGCCGACGTCGATGCACTGCTCTCACCGCTCCGGGAATCCGTCGCCGACCCGCTGTTCTGGCGTGAGCAGAGCCGCGGCCTGGCCCTGTTCGCCGGCGGCGGCCTGCACCGGGTCGTCCGGGTACCGGTCGAGGTCGCCGGGTCGGTGACCGTCGGGCCGGTGTTCCACCTGCTGCCGCTCGCCGCCGACATCGAGGGTTTCGGACGCTGCTACATCCTCGCCCTCGCCGACAACGGGGTCCGGCTGTACGAATCGGCACGCAACAGCATCCGGGAACTGCCCCTGGGCAGCATCCCGGCCCGGCTCGACGATGTCGTCGAGGCTCCCGACCATGAGTTGCAGGGCCGCAGTACCGGGCAGGACACGGTCGCCTTCCACGGCCACGGCGGCCCCGGCGATGACGCCGACGTGCTCACCGAAGAGTTTCTGCGCAAGGTCGCGGACGGTGTGGAGCAGGAACTCGGTACTGCGCGCTCCATGCCGCTGGTCCTGGCCTGCGTCGCCGAGCACCTGCCGGTGTTCCGGCGGGTCTGCAGTTACCCGGCACTGGTCGACGAGGCGATCCCCGGCAACCCCGAGCACACCGACCCCGGCGAGCTGCGCTCCGCCGCCTGGGCGATCATCACACGGCAGCGCGACGCCCGCGACGCCGGAGCGCGTGAGAATGCGCTGACCGAGGTACATCAGGGCCGCGGCACGACCGATCCCGCCGAGGCCGCCGTGGTCGCCGGCGAGGGCCGGGTCGACACGCTCCTCGTGCCGCGCGATGCGGTGTCCGACGACGAGGTGGTCACCACCGCGCTCGACCGGGCACTGGCCGACACCCTCCGGCACGGCGGCCGGCTGCGGACACTGGCAGGTACCGGTGAGGACGTCATCGCGACCTTCCGCGGCTGACAATCAACAAAGAATACTTCGAAAAGTAACCTGATGGTGCGCTATACTTCGACGGTTCCCATCCGTCAGTAACAGCCGCAGCACCCGCAGCCGCAGTTCGGCCGGCCCCAGCAGCCGCAGTTCGGTCAGCAGCCCTTCCCCCAGAACGGGCCGCAGTTCAACCAGGTCGCGAACTACCAGCCCGGCTATGCACCGGTCGGGTACGCCCCGAAGTCGAAGATCGCCGCCGCCCTGCTGGCGTTCTTCCTCGGCGCCTTCGGCGCCCACAACTTCTACCTGGGCTACAAGTCCAGGGCCTTCTGGCAGCTCGGACTGACGATCGCCGGCATCATCACCTCGGTGGTCCTCATCGGCGTCTTCATCATCCTGGCCGTCGAACTCTGGGCGTTCATCGAGTTCATCATGATCCTCGCGGGTTCCGAAGGCTTCAAGCGGGACGCCAACGGCGTCCCGCTCTCCAGCTAGCTGCCCGGGGTAACAGCGCGGTCAGCGCCAGAGCAGCAGAGCGTCACCCTGCCCGCCACCGCCGCACAGCGAGACCGCGGCGCGGCCGCTCCCCCGCCGGTCCAGCTCGTAGGCGGCCGCGACCACCAGCCGGGCACCCGAGGCACCGATGGGGTGCCCCAGCGAAATACCGCCACCGTGGATGTTGGTCTGCTCCAGCGGGTAGTCCAGGTCCTTCAGCGACTGCACCACCACGGCGGCGAAGGCCTCGTTGATCTCCAGGAAGTCCAGGTCCGCGGCCTCCCAGCCGGCCTTCGTCAGCGCGGCGGTGACCGCCTGCGCCGGCTGCGAGTGCAGCAGCGTGTCCGGGCCCGCCGTCTCACCGGCGGCACCGACCGCCGCGAGGACCGTCAGACCATTGTCCTCCGCGTACTTCCGCGTGGTCAGCACCACCGCCGCGGCACCGTCGGAGATCTGGGAGGCCGAGGCCGCCGTGATCGTCCCGTCGGTGGCGAAGGCCGGGCGCAGGCCCGCCAGC
This sequence comes from Corynebacterium nuruki S6-4, assembly GCF_007970465.1. NCBI lineage: Bacteria > Bacillati > Actinomycetota > Actinomycetes > Mycobacteriales > Corynebacteriaceae > Corynebacterium > Corynebacterium nuruki. The sequence continues at coordinate 3,132,015 of NZ_CP042429.1, read as the reverse complement.
GAATCCTCGGTCGTCCCGGCACGCACGCCCTCGTCAGTGTCGACGGTGACCGTCCCCTTCCGGGTCTTCACCTCCACCGGCACGATCTCAGCGGCGAAGGTGCCGTCGGCGATCGCCGCCTCGGCGCGCTGGTGGGACAGTGCGGCGACCCGGTCCTGCTGTTCACGGGTGATGCCCCGGTCGGTGTTTCCGCCCTCGGTCTCCACGCCCATCGCCGTCCCGTGCACCGGATCGGTCAGTCCGTCGCGCTCCAGGGAATCCTGCAGCGCCAGCGACCCGAACTTCGCCCCGGCCCGCACGCCGGCGGCCAGGTGCGGTGCATTCGTCATGGACTCCTGCCCACCGGCGACGACAACGTCGGCGTCCCCGGAGCGCAGCATGCGGGAGGCGTTGATCACCGCGTCGAGCCCGGACAGGCAGACCTTGTTGACGGTGGATGCCGGGGTGGACACCGGCAGTCCGGCCGCGACCGCGGACTGCTTGGCGGGGTTCTGGCCGGCACCAGCCTGCACGACCTGGCCCATGTACACGTAGTCCACGGCGCTGGCATCGACCCCGGCCCGCTCGAGCGCGCCGGCGATGACTGTCCCGCCGAGGTCGACGGCGGACTTCGCGGCGAGGGCGCCGAGCATCCTGCCCTGGGCGGTGCGGGCCGCACCGACGATGACGATGTCGTCCGGCGAGGGGGTGGGGTTCTGACTGGTCATAGCGGTTCGTCGTACCTTTCGTCGGGGACCGGACGAGCGCACGGTCCCGGTCCACTCTGCAAAACTCTTCTATTATGAGACATATTCGAGCGAAGGGTGGCCGATTCGGGCCGGTCGCCTCACATTAACCGGACAATCATTTTTCTGTGATCACCGCCACCCCCGTCGCCGCCCGGACCTCCTCGACGCTCACCCCCGGTGCAAGTTCGACGAGGGCGAACCCCTGCGGCGTCCGGTCGAGGACACACAGATCGGTGATGATCCGGTCGACGACCCCGGCGCCGGTGAGCGGCAGGGCGATCTCCGGGACGATCTTCGGACGCCCGTCCTTCGTGCAGTGCTCCATGAGCACCACCACGCGACGCGCGCCGACGACGAGGTCCATCGCCCCGCCCATGCCCTTGACCATCTTGCCGGGCACGATCCAGTTGGCGAGGTCACCCTGCTCGTTGACCTCCATGCCGCCGAGGATGGCCAGGTCGATCTTGCCGCCCCGGATCATCCCGAAGCTGAGCGCCGAATCGAAGTAGGAGGTCCCCGGCATCGCGGTGACCGTCTCCTTGCCCGCGTTGATCAGGTCCGGGTCCGCGTGGCCAGCCTCGGGGTAGGGACCGATGCCGAGCATCCCGTTCTCCGACTGGAGGGTGACGTCCACCCCGTCAGGGACGTAGTTGGGCACCAGGGTCGGCAGTCCGATCCCCAGGTTGACGTACTGGCCGTCGCGCAGTTCCTGTGCCGCACGCGCCGCCATCTCCTGTCGGTTCCAGCTCATCGGGTGGTCTCCTTCTCGATCGTCTTGTCCGCCGCCTGCTCCGCCGTCAGTTCCACGATCCGGTGGACGTAGATCCCCGGCAGATGGATGTCATCGGGGGCGAGGTCGCCGACCGGCACCACCTTCTCCGCCTCGACAATGCAGATCCGGCCGGACATCGCGGCCAGCGGGTTGAAGTTGCGGGCGGTCTCATGGAACCGGAGGTTGCCGGCGGTGTCCGCCACCTCGGCACGGACCAGGGCGATGTCCGCGGTGATGGCGTACTCGAGAACCTGCGTGCGGCCCGCGATGTCGCGGGTCTCCTTGGCCGGTGAGAGCACCGCGCCGTCGGCGGGATCCTCGGACCCGTCGGCGCCGTACTTCCACACCATGCCGCCGTCGGCGACCGGGGTCCCGACGCCGGCGGCGGTGTAGAACGCACCGATCCCGGACCCGCCGGCCCGCAGCCGCTCGGCCAGGGTGCCCTGCGGGGTGAGTTCCACCTCGAGTTCACCCTCGAGGTACTGCCGGGCGAACTCCTTGTTCTCGCCGACATAGCTGGCGACGATACGGCGCAGCTGCCGGGTGGCCAGCAGCAGGCCGAGACCGCGGCCGTCGAGGCCGGCGTTGTTCGAGACGGCCTCGAAGTTCCCGCTGTCGCGGCGCGACAGTTCCGAGAGCAGGACCTGCGGGATACCGCACACCCCGAATCCGCCGACGGCGAGCGTCGCGCCGTCGGGGATGTCGGCCACGGCCTCCGCGGCAGCCGTGAGTTTCCGGGTGTTCGCCATGATTCCACCACTTTTCCGGGTCGGGGACAGTTGTTCGTTCCGGTCCGTGCACCGCGTGGGCAGCATGTACCGGAGCCGTTGACACCGATTATCCGCCCCGGATGTGGCGCACACCACGTTGTGCGCGACAACAGGTTCCGGCCGATATTGTGTTCCCGCACAAATCCGGTCAGTCCGGCCGACCGGCCCCCGTCGCCGCCATCACCCAGGCCACCTCGACCAGGGTGTCCACCTCCCCCAGGTCGCAGTCGGTGAGTTCCTCGAACCGGTGGAGCCGGTAGCGCAACGTGTTGACGTGCACCGGGATGCACGCGGCCGCCGCCCGGACGTTCAGCCGGTTGTCGAGGTATGCCCGCACCGAGTCCACCAGCTCGTCACCGAAGGCGCGGGCCTCACGCAGCGGGTCCAGGTAGCGGCGCACCAGCAGGTCGGTGGTCTCCGGGCTCGCGGTGACGGCCATCCGCCAGGACAGTGTCTCCTCGTCGACGACCCCCGACAGCCCCAGCTCCACCGCGGCGCGCAGGACCCGGTCCACCGCGACGAACGTCCGGTGCAGGTCGGTGAGCACCGCAGGCCGGCCCAGTGCCACCGTCATGTCCGACGGCAGGGACGCGGCGTCCACGTCCCCGACGAGGATCCCGGTGACCGTCCGCGCCTGCACCGTGGTCAGCAGCCGGGCGCCCGCCGCCCCGGCCCAGCGGTGCAGGGTGGTGTCCGCCCCGGGGCCGGCGTCCGGTGCTGACGGAGCCACCAGCAGACGCACCGGCGTGCCGGTGGGGATCCGGTAGAGCGCGGCCCCCCGCAGGATCTCCGCCTCCGTGAGGTCACCGGTGACCAGCCGGCTGACCCACTCCGCCCGGCGCGTCGAATCCGCCACGGTCCGCGCGATCTCGTGGTCACGGTAGACCGCGGTCACGCAGGTGGAGAACACGTCACCGAGTGTCCACAGCAGCGTCGACCAGTCCAGCAGCCGGTCGGCGGGGATCCCGTACTCCGGGGCGAGGGTGAGCAGGCGGCGTTGGATCCGGCGCATACTCAGCCGGAAACCGCTCAGCAGACTGCCGAGCGGCACCCCCTCCCCGATACGTTCCAGCGCGGTCTGTCCGGCATGGCGGACATCCTCGGCGGTGGGTTCGCTGCCGCGGGCGATGACCCGGGTGCTCATGGACAGGTTCTGGTGGGCGGTGCTGACGATGTTCTCCCGTGCGGCGCCGTCGTAGCCGGGGATGGCCGCCAGGATCTCGTCGGCGGTCTCGAGGGACATGTCCCCGACCTCGTCCTCCAGCCGGGCGAACAGTTCCCGCCACCTGCCCTCGTCCACCGTCGCGTCCACCGCGCCTTCCTGGTCCCTGTAGTCAGCGGTCCATCGGGTACATCCCGAGGATCCCGATGGCCTTCTCCCGCATCTCGACCTTACGGACCTTACCGGAGATGGTCATCGGGAAACTGTCGGTGACATGCACGTACTTCGGGACCTTGAAGCGGGCGAGTTTCCCGTCGCAGAACCCGCGGACGTCCCCGGCGGTGAGGGTGCGGCCGGCCTCCCGTGCCTCGTCGGACAGGATGATCCAGGCCATGAGCTCCTCCCCGTACTTCTCGTCGGGCACCCCGATCACCTGCACATCGGCGACGTCCGGATGCTCGTAGAGGAACTCCTCGACCTCGCGGGGGTAGATGTTCTCGCCGCCGCGGATGACCATGTCCTTGATCCGGCCGGTGATCTGCACGTAGCCGTCGTCGTCCATCTGGCCGAGGTCGCCGGTGTGCATCCACCCGTCGGCGTCCACCGCCTCGGCGGTCTTCTCCGGCATGTCCCAGTAGCCCTGCATCACCGAGTAGCCGCGGACCAGCAGCTCACCCTGGACGCCGCGGGCGACCGCGTCGCCGTCGCGGTCGACGATCTTCACCTCGATGTGCGGCCCGACCCGGCCGACGGTCTCCACCCGCTTGGTCACCGGGTCATCCGGCATGGTCTGGTGGTTGACCGGGGAGGTCTCGGTCATGCCGTAGCAGATGCCGATCTCGGAGATGCCGAGGATGTCGATGATCTCCCGCATGGTCTTCGTCGGGCACGAGGTCCCGGCCATCACCCCGGTGCGCAGCCGGGACAGGTCCAGCTTCTTGCCCTTCTCCTCGAGGTGGTCGAGCAGCTGGAGTTCGGCCATGAACATCGTCGGGACGCCCAGCAGGCTGGTGGCCTGGCCGTGGTGGGCGGCCTCCAGGGTGTTCTCCGCGTTGAAGACCGGTCCGGGGATGATCGTCGCCGCCCCGTGCGTCACGGCGGCGAGGATGCCGATGACCATGCCGAAGCAGTGGAAGAACGGCACCGGGACGACCACCCGGTCGGCGTCGGTGTAGTCCAGCCGCTCCCCGATCATGAAGCCGTTGTTGAGCACGTTGTGGTGGGTCAGGGTCGCGCCCTTGGCCATCCCGGTGGTCCCCGAGGTGTACTGGATGTTGATCGGATCGTGCGGGTCGAGGGACTCGCGCACCGGGTTGAGGTCGAGGATCGCACTGTTGGCGAGCTCCTCCCACCGCTCGGAGCCGAAGAAGACGGTCTCGCGGTAGGGACGGTCGAAGGTGTGCTCCACCGCGCCGATCATCGCCCGGTAGTTCGAGTCCTTGAACCGGCCGGCGGAGAACAGGGCCCGGATGCCCGACTGGTTCACCGCGTACGTCAGTTCCCGGGTGCGGTAGGTGGGGTTGATGCAGACCAGGATCGCGCCGATCTCCGCGGTGGCGAACTGCAGCACCATCCACTCCCACCGGTTCGGCGACCACACTCCGATCCGGTCGCCCTTGCGGTAGCCGGCGTTGTGCAGACCGGACGCCAGGCGCAGGACCTTGCGGTGGAACTCCTGGTAGGTCAGGTGGATGTCGCCGTAGAGGTCGATGAGGGCGTCATTGTCCGGGAAGGCGGCGACAGTGCGGGCCAGGTTCTGCCCGATGGTCTCGGTGAGCAGGGTGGTGTCGGTCGGGCCGACCAGGTGGGAGACGCCCGGATCGAGGTCGGTGGGGTCGGTGAGCGTGATGTCCCGGACCACGGGACGCAGTGTGGAGGTCATGATCGGTCAGCTCCTGTGTTGTCAGAGGTTCGGGAGAGAATCAGTTCGGCCTGCCGGCGCAGCGGGGCGTCGATCATCTCGCCGTCGACGGCGAAGGCCCCGGAGTTCTCCGCGGCGCCGGCGACGACCCGGCGCGCCCACGCGAGCCGGTCGGGGTCGGGCCGGTAGGCGTCCCGGATCACCGGGACGAGTCCGGGGTGGATGGCGACTGTGGCGGCGAAACCGCTCGCCGCGGCGTCCACCGCTTCGGCGGACGCCCCGGCACGGTCAGCGGTGTCGGCGTGGATCGAGTCCAGTGCAGCCTTCCCGGCAGCCGCCGCATGCAGCAGCACCAGCGACCGGGTCAGCCGGGGCACCTCGCGGTAGCCGCCGGGGTGGCCGGAGGCGCCGCCGCCGGGGGTCGGGACCTCGTCCCCGCTGTACCGCGAGGCGGTGCCGCCCAGCGCCGCAGTGAGGTCTTCGGCACCCCAGAACAGGGCGTCCACCTGCGGGTGGTCGACCAGCGATCCGAGGTCGAGGACGCCCCGGGGGGTCTCGACCAGGGCGATGACCCGCCATGCCGCGGCGGCCGGGTGGGCGGCGGCGAGGGCGTCCACCGTGGCGGCACCCTCCGCCTTCGGCAGCATCACCGTGGTGAAGCGGCTGGCGGCGACGGCGGCGACATCGTCGGCGAAGTCCGGGGTGCCGGGCGGGTTGATCCGCACGATGGTGCGCGCGGGGTCGAGGTGCTCCCCCGCGGCGACGATGTCCCTGCGGGCGGCGGCCCGGTTCTCCGCGCGGCAGCCGTCCTCCAGATCGAGGATGACCGCGTCCGAACGGTCGGCGGCCTTGGCGAACCGCTCCGGACGGTCGGCCGGCGCGAAGAGCAGGGCGGGGCCCGGTGGTGTCCAGTGCCCGGTCATGCGTCCTCCTTCGGCCGGCACTGCACCAGGGTGGAGCGGACGGCGGTGCACACGATCTCGCCGTCCTGGTTGCGGCCGGTGTGGCGCAGTTCGACGATGCCCTGGTTCGGCCGGGACCTCGAGACCCGCTTCGACAGGCACGTCGTCTCCGCGTAGAGCGTGTCGCCGTGGAACATCGGGGCGGGGAAGGTGATCTCGCTGAAGCCGAGGTTCGCGACGATGGTGCCGAGGGTGAGCTGGTTGACCGACAGGCCGACCACGGTGGACAGGGTGAACATCGAGTTCACCAGGCGCTCGCCACGGAAACCGGGCTGGGTCGCGGCCCAGGCGGCGTCCAGGTGCAGCGGCTGGGTGTTCATCGTCTGGGTGGTGAACAGGGTGTTGTCCGCCTCGGTGACGGTGCGGCCGGGACGGTGGAGGTAGGTGGTGCCTTCCTCGAACTCTTCGAGCCACAGGCCGCGCTGTTCGACGGTCTTCTCCGGTGCGGTCACGGTCATCCCTCCAGTCCCAGGGAGCGGGCGATGAGCATGAGCTGCACCTCGGTGGTGCCCTCGCCGATCTCGAGGATCTTCGAGTCCCGGTAGTGGCGGGCGACGCGGGTCTCGTTCATGAAGCCGGCACCGCCGAAGACCTGGGTGGCGTCCCGGGCGTTGTCCATGGCGGCGTCCCCGGCGACCATCTTGGCGATGGCGGCCTCGGTGCCGAAGTCCGCGCCGGTGAGCATCTTCTGCGCCGCGGCCCGCCAGGCCTGCCGGGCGGTCCAGGCGCGGGCCTGCATCCGGGCGATCTTGAAGGACACGCCCTGGTATTCCGCGATCGGCCGGCCGAAGGAGGTGCGCTGCTTCGCGTACTCCGTCGCCTCGTCCACGCAGCCCTGGGCGGCTCCGGTGGCCAGGGCGGCGACGGCGATGCGGCCCTCGGCGAGGATGGAGAGGAACTGGGCGAAACCGCGCCCCCGCTTCCCCAGCAGGTTCTCCTCCGGGACGCGGACGTCGTCGTAGCTCAACGGGTGGGTGTCCGAGCAGTTCCAGCCGACCTTGTCGTAGCCGGGCTCGGCGGTGAAACCGGGCGTGTCGGTCGGCACGATGATCGCGGAGATCTCCTTGCGGCCGTCCTCGCGGGTGCCGGTCACCGCGGTCGTCGTGACGATCGAGGTGATGTCGGTGCCGGAGTTGGTGATGAACTGCTTGGCACCGTTGAGCACCCACTCGTCGTTCTCGAGTTTCGCGGTGGTCTTCGTCCCACCGGCGTCCGAGCCGGCGCCGGGTTCGGTGAGGCCGAATCCGGCGAGCGCTTTCCCGGCGGTGAGGTCGGGAAGGTAGCGCTGCTTCTGGTCCTCGGTGCCGAACCGGTAGACCGGCATGGCGCCGAGGGAGCAGCCGGCCTCGAGGGTGATGGCGACGGACTGGTCGACACGCGCCAGTTCCTCCAGGGCGATGCCGAGGGCGAAGTAGTCGCCGCCCATGCCGCCGTACTCCTCGGAGAACGGCAGGCCGAACAGGCCGAGTTCACCCATCTGTGCCTGGATGTCGTAGTCGAAGGTGTGGTTGCGGTAGTTCTCGGCCATCTTCGGGTCGACGACCTCGTTGGCGAACTCCTCGACGGTGCGGCGCAGTTCGACGAGTTCGGGGCTCAGTCCGTCGTCGGCGGGGTTGTGGCGGCGGGTGGTTGCTGCAGTGGACGTGGTCATGGTGCGGTTCCTTGTCTGTGCTGTCTGTTGCTGTCAGGTGATGTCGGTAGAAGTCAGGCGGGGACGGTGGCGAGGACGGTGCCGGCGCCGACCTTGTCGCCGGCGGTGCAGCTCAGCCGCACCGTCCCGTCGTGGGCGGCGGTCAGGGAGTGCTCCATCTTCATCGCCTCGAGGACGACGAGCGGTTGGCCGGCGGTGACCGTGTCCCCGTCGGCGACCCGGACGGCGACGACGGTGCCGGGCATGGGGCTGAGGATGTCGTCCTCCCCCGGGCCGGCCGCGGCGGCGTCCTGCCCGAGGCCGAGCGGGGTGACGGTCCAGGTGCCGGCCGGTCCGGAGACCGCGACGGCGTCGGTCCCGGTGGCGGTCGGCACGGGCATGGTCGACCACCGGCGGGATCCCTGCCCCTCGGCGGTGAGGCCCCACGATGTTCCGCCGGCACCGTCCGGGGCGGTCGCCAGGAGTGAGACCGCGGTCTCCGTGGCCGGGGAGGCGGCGGAGGCGGCGTCCCCGTCGGACGCCACGACGGGGGTCGCGGTGAGGGACAGGCTGTCGGTTCCGGCGAGAGCGAGGTCGGTCGGGCCGGCGCCCGGCACCGCGACCCGGACCCGGAACGGTGCCGGCTCCGCCCCGGCGCGCCAGCCGTCGGCCGCGCCCCAGGAGCCGAGGTGCCCGGTGGCGGTCGCGGACGCCGCCGCCCGGTCCCGCAGCGCCAGGGCGGCGACGACGAGTGCTTCGCCGGGGACGGCGGGTCCGGTGAAGTCCCCGGCGATCCGGTCGAGCAGGCCCGTGTCCAGCGTCCCGGCGCGGACGTCGGGGTCGGCGAGCAGGAACCGGCAGAAGTCGATGTTGGTTCCCGGGGTGCCGTCGGTGCCGAGTCCGGTGAGCAGGGTGGTGGCCAGGGCGGCGTCCAGCCGGTCGAGGGACTGCGCCCGGTCGGTGCCGTACGCGATGACCTTGGCGAGCATCGGATCGTAGTCCGAGCCGATGGCCTGGCCGGCGGTGATGCCGGTGTCCACCCGGATGCCCGGGCCGGTCGGCCAGCGCAGTGCGGTGACCGTGCCGCCGGTGGGCAGGAATCCGGCGGCCGGGTCTTCGGCGTAGACGCGGGCTTCGACGGCGTGGCCGGTGAGCGTCACCTCATCCTGGGTGAGCGGGAGTTCCTCGCCGCGCGCGACACGGATCTGCAGTTCCACCAGGTCCAGGCCGGTGACCAGTTCGGTGACGGGGTGCTCGACCTGCAGGCGGGTGTTCATCTCCATGAAGAAGAAGAGGTCGGGGCGGGTCGCGGAGACGATGAACTCCACGGTGCCGGCGCCGCGGTAGCCGCAGGACCGGGCGGCGTCGCAGGCCGCCTCGCCGATACGGGCGCGGGTCGCCTCGTCGAGCAGGGCCGAGGGCGCTTCCTCGATGACCTTCTGGTGGCGGCGCTGCAGCGAGCACTCGCGTTCGCCGAGGTGGATGACGTTGCCGTGGGCGTCCGCCATGACCTGCACCTCGATGTGGCGCGGGGTGTCCACGAAGTGCTCGATGAACAGCGTGTCGTCCCCGAAGGAGGACGCCGCCTCGCGCCGGGCGGTGACCAGGGCCTCCGCCAGGTCGGCCGGGTCCGCGACGACGTGCATGCCCTTGCCGCCGCCACCGGCCGACGGTTTGATGAGGACGGGAAACTCCACTCCGCTCCCGCCGTCGGTGCCGGTGACCCCGGCGATGAGTTCGGCGTCGGTGAGTCCCGGTCGGGAGATGCCCGGCACGGTGGGCACGTCGCGGGCCTCGACGGTGGCGCGGGCGGTGATCTTGTCTCCCATGCCCTCGATCGCGTCGGCCGGTGGGCCGATGAAGACGATGCCGGCGTCCCCACAGGCACGGGCGAAGGCCGCGTTCTCCGAGAGGAAGCCGTAGCCGGGGTGGACCGCGCCCGCGCCGGTCGCTGCGGCGGCGGCGAGGACGCGGTCGATGTTCAGGTAGGACTCGGCGGCAGCGGCCGGGCCGAGGCGGACGGCCGTGTCGGCGAGTGTGACATGCGGGGCGTCGGCGTCGGCGTCCGAGTAGACGGCGACGGCGCGCAGGCCCATGTCCTGGACGGTGCGGATGATCCGGCACGCGATCTCGCCGCGGTTGGCGACGAGGACGGTACCGAAGGTCCCGGTGGTGTCGTTCACTGGTGCTCCTCTCCTTACATCCGGAAGACGCCGAAGCCGGCGCCGTTGTCGGGGGTGGTGCCGCGGTCGGTGTCGCGGGGGGTGCGGGCACAGACCGCCAGGGCCATGGCGAGGACGCGGCGGGTGTCCGCCGGGTCGATCACGCCGTCGTCCCACAGCCGGGCGGTGCCGTACCAGCAGCTGGACTTCTCCTCGAACAGGTCCCGGATTGGGCGCTCGAAGTCCTCCCGGTCGGTCTCGGTCCACTCCCCTCCCTCGCGGGTGACTTTCGCCCCGCGGACGGTCGACAGGGTCATCGCCGCCTGCGGGCCGCCCATCACCGAAACCTTCGCGTTCGGCCAGGTCCACAGGAACCGGGGTGAGTAGGCGCGGCCGCACATGGCGTAGTTGCCGGCGCCGAAGCCGCCGCCGGTGATGACGGTGAGCTTGGGGACGGTCGCGGTGGCGACGGCGGTGACCATCTTCGCGCCGTGTTTGGCGATACCGCCCTGCTCGTAGTCCTTGCCGACCATGAAGCCGGTGGTGTTCTGCAGGAACAGCAGTGGTGTGCCGCGCTGCTCGCACAGTTCGATGAAGTGGGCGGCCTTCACCGCACCGTCGCCGAAGATCACGCCGTTGTTGGCGATCACGCCGACCCGGTGCCCCTCGATCCGGGCGAAGGTGGTGATGACGGAGTTGTCGTACTCGGCCTTGAACTCGTGGACCGAGCCGGTGTCCGCGATGACCCCGATGACCTCGCGGGCGTCGTAGGGGGTCTTCAGGTCGGTGGGGACGATGTCGTAGAGGTCGGTCTGGTCGGCGGCGGTGAAGGTGTCGACCGATGCGGCCGGGGCGCCCGGGGCGTCCTCCGGCAGGGTGGCGACGATGTCGCGGATGCGCTGCAGGGCGTCCGCGTCATCGGCGGCGAGGTGGTCGGTGACCCCGGAGATCCGGGAGTGCATCGCGCCGCCGCCGAGCTCCTCGGCGGTGACGTCCTCGCCGGTGGCGGCCTTCACCAGCGGCGGGCCGGCGAGGAAGATGGTGCCCTGGCCGTCGACGATGACGGTCTCGTCGGAGATCGCCGGGACGTAGGCGCCGCCGGCGGTGCAGGAACCCATGACCGCGGAGAGCTGCGGGATCCCGCGGGCGGACATCCGGGCCTGGTTGTAGAAGATGCGGCCGAAGTGGTCACGGTCGGGGAAGACCTCGTCCTGCTGCAGCAGCATCGCCCCGCCCGAGTCCACCAGGTAGATGCAGGGCAGCCGGTTGGCCTCGGCGATCTCCTGGGCGCGCAGGTGCTTCTTCACGGTCATCGGGTAGTACGTCCCGCCGGAGACGGTCGCGTCGTTGGCGGCGATGAGGCACAGCCGGCCCGCCACCAGGCCGATGCCGGCGATGATGCCGGCGCCGGGGACGCGGCCGTCGTACATGTCCTCGGCGGCCAGGGGCGCGACCTCGAGGAAGGGGCTGCCCGGGTCGAGCAGGGCGTTGACCCGGTCCCGGGGCAGCATCTTGCCGCGGGAGAGGTGGCGGGCCCGGGCCCTGTCCCCGCCCCCGCGGCGGGCCCGGGCGATCCGGTCGCGGAGTTCCGCGGTGAGGGCGGGGAAGCCGGTGGGGTCGGGCGCTTCGGTGGCGCCGACGGCAGGTGCAGTCACGGTCCTGTATCCCTTCTGGTGCAGTTTCGTTTTGTCAGTGATGCGTTCGTTTCCAGCGAGCATATATGTCCTGAGTCACACTAGAAAGCAATCATCCGTGATCGTTTTTTCCCTGACCGGTGTTCAAGACGATGACCTGCAGGCTCACCGGAACCTGTACCCCTCGACGGGGGTATCTAACCGGCAGCCGACCGCACAAGACAGGTCACCACTGCCGATATCCACTCCTGGAGCACAGTCGGCACCGGAGAGCGCCCCATTCCTCCGACCACAGGTGGACGCCCCGCGCGACCGTCGATACACTTCCCGTCACACCCGCATCCGATCAGCCGTGACGTGAAAAGGAGGTCGCCGTGCCGTCGACATCCACCGAACCCCGGCAGCAACGCAGCCGGGAGACCCACCAGGCCCTGCTCGCCGCGGCACTGACCGTCCTCACCCGGGAAGGGCTCCAGGGAACCTCCGTGAGCGCGGTCGCTGCCGAGGCAGGGGTGTCCCGGGGCGCCGCCCAACACCACTTCCCCACCCGCGACACCCTCATCGAGGCCACTGTCGCCAAGTTCTATGCGGACGCCACCCGGCAGTTGCGCAGCGCCGTCGCCGACCTCGGGACCGACATCGACGGGACGCCCGTCCGCGACGTGCTCTCCCTTGTCGTCGAATCCTTCAGCACCGATTCCTTCCGTGCCGCACTCCATGTGTGGTCCGCGGCCGCCGGCCCCGAAGGCGAACTCCGCGACCTCATCATCGCGGCGGACTCCCGCTACGCCCGGGAGGTCTACCAGATCATGGCCCTCACCCTGGATGCCGACCTGTCTGACCAGCACACCCGTCGGCTGCTGCGTGCCACCATCGACCTTGCCCGCGGACTCGGCCTCGGTGCCGTCCTCGTCGACAATGCCGAGCACCGGCGCACCGTCACCGACACCTGGGCCACGATCCTCGACGACGGTCTCCGCCGGAACGGATGACACCCCGCCCACCCCGCACCGCCACCGTCGTCGGTTCCGGACCCAACGGTCTCGCCGCTGCGGTCGTCCTCGCCGAGGCGGGCCTGCGCGTCACCGTCGTCGAGGCGGCGGACACGGTCGGCGGTGGCACCCGCAGTGCCGGACTCATGGTGCCCGGCGTGGTCCACGACCTGTGCTCGGCCGCCCACCCGCTCGCCCAGGCCTCCCCGTTCTTCCACCGCTACGGCGACCGGCTCGCCGACCACGGTCTGGCCTTCGCCACCGCTGAGGTGGACATGGTGCATGTCCTGGATGCCAGCCGTACGGCGTCCCTGCACACCGACGTCTCCCGGACAGCCGCCGGTTTCGGCGATGCCCGGGATGCCCGGGCCTGGCGCGCGCGTGTCGGCTCGTCGGCCAGCCACGCGGACGACATCGCCGCCGAGTTCCTGCAGCCGGTCCTCCACCTCCCCCGCCGCCCGCTGCTGTTCGCCGGATTCGGCGTGAACGCCGCGCTCCCGGCCACATGGTCCCGGCGTCGGTTCCGTACCGCGGAGGCCCGCGCCCTGACCGCGGGCATCGCGGCCCACGCCTTCACCCCGCTGACCCGCCCCGGGTCCTCGGCCGCCGGTGCGCTGCTCACCGCGGCGGGTCACCGGTACGGTTGGCCGGTCGCGGTCGGCGGCTCGCAGGCCATCGCGGACGCCCTCGTGGGCCTCCTCGAATCCCTCCGTGGATCGGTCTTCACCGACACCCCGGTCACCGACCTCGGTGAGGTGGCGGACGCCGACGTGGTCCTCCTCGACACCTCCGTCGAGACCGCGGCGTCCATTCTCGGCCCACGCCTGCCGGAGCGGGTGGGGCGTGCCTGGCGCCGGTTCCGGCGCGGGCCGGCGATGGCGAAAGTGGACTACGTCCTCGACGGCGACGTGCCGTGGACCGCCCCGGACGCCCGGCGTGCCGGCACGGTCCATCTCGGCGGCACCGCGGAGCAGATCACCGCCGCTGAACAGGACTGCTGGGACGGACGCCTGCCGTCCCGCCCGTTCACCCTGGTCTGCCAGCAGTATCTCGCCGACCCCTCCCGGTCGACGGTGGTCGACGGCAGGCGGCTCAACCCGCTGTGGGCCTACGCCCATGTCCCCGCCGGGTGGGACGGGACGCCGCAGCAGACCTTCGAGCTGGTCACCACACAGATCGAGGACGCCGCCCCCGGATTCCGGGAACACATCGTGGACCATGTGGCGTCGCCGCCGACGGTGGTCGAGGCGCACAACCGCAACAATGCCGGCGGGGAGATCTCCGGCGGAGCCAATGACCTGGTACAGCTGCTCGCCCGGCCGCGGTTCAGCCCGGACCCGTACTCGACCGGGATCCCGGGGGTGTACCTGTGCTCGTCCTCGACGGCACCGGGCGGCGGCGTGCACTTCATGTGCGGGATGAATGCGGCGGTGCGGGCGCTGGGAGCACTGCGGGGTCACCACCTCGCGATCGGCAGTGCCCCCGCCGGTGACACCATGGGCATCGCCCGATGGACCACGGCACCACGGAGAACGTCTCTCAGCCGGCGGTCGCCATCGCCATCGCCTTCGACGCCGCCATTCCCACAGTCCGGAGAATGTGCTCCACACGGTGCGGCTGGAAGTTCCCGGTATTTCCCGAGATTGAGAAGGCCGCGACCGGGCGCCCACGGCCGTCGGTGACCGGAACCGCGACACAGCTCAGCTCTGACAGGCTCTCACCCCGGTCATAGGCGATGCCCGTACGTCGGATCTGCGCGAACTCGTCCCGTAGCTGTCCCTCGTCAGTGATCGTCGTCTCCGTCCACCGGCGCCGGGGCGCGGCGACGGTGAGTTCGAGCTCACTGGAATTGGTGGCGACGAGTGCCTTGCCGGCGCCGGTGCAGTAACTGGGCATCCGGCCGCCGATGCGGCTGGGGGTCCGCAGGCGGTCACGTCCCTCGAGCTTGTTGAGGTACACGATGTGGGTCCCCTCCAACGCTGCCAGCTGAACGGTCATGCCGGTTGCGGTGAACAGTTCCGTCAGGAACGGGGTGAGGAGATTTCGCAGCCGGTCGTGGTCCCCTCCGGAGCCCTGAGCCCCGAGTTCCCGGAGCGTGGTGCCGAAGCGGTAGGCGGTACCGACCCGCTCAACCATGGCGTTGCGTTCGAGGATCGCGAGAATCCGGAACGCCGTGGATTTACTGAGGCCGGTACGCCGGGAGATTTCACTCACCCCGATGCCCGGGGTCGCATCGTCCCCGAACGCCCGGAGGACGGCCACGGCCTTGTCGATCGAGGACATGTCTCTGGTGTCCACTGACCGTGCATCGCGCCGGCCTCCGGCGGCGATGGAGGTGGTCGCGGCCGCGTGTGGAGTGGATGTAGGGGTGGTGGTCGTGATGCCGGTGGTCATCGTCACGGTCCTTTGTCGTCAGAAAAAGTTTGGCTGTGTGGTCGGGATCAAGTTCATCCGAGACGGTCCACTCTGTCGACATTGCCGGTAGGCTTTAGCTGACCACTTAACCAACCAAAAGAATCCCGAAATATGAGTGCTGCACGTCACATCATCGCCCGTAATGCCAGACTTCACCGGCAGCATCAGGGTCTTTCCATGCAACAGCTGGCAACCCAAGCAGGTGTATCAAAACAGACCGTTATCGACATCGAGAGCAGGCGGGGAAACCCGACCATTGACACGCTCGAACGGATCGCGGTAGCGCTCGGGATCACGGTGCGTGCCCTCGTCTCCGATGTCGGGGCGGACGTCATGCACAAGTCGGGTAACGATGCCCGGTGGCTCGTACAGAAGCAGCTGGATGTCCGGCGGCTCGACTCGATCTACGGCTCCGGTTACGTCGTGAACTCACTCATCCGGTTGGTGGCGGAACGGCACGGTCGGCGCCCGTTCACCGGGCCCCGGGGCATGCTCCGTCACTGCTACGTTCTCGAAGGACGGGTCGAGCTGGGTCCGGAGGGCCGGACCGTGGTGGCCGGAGTCGGCGACTTCGTCCGGTTCCCCGGAGAAGGCGCGCACATCTTCGCCCCCGTAGCCCCTGAGTCCGTCGTCTTCGTCTGTTCCACCATGCCTCAGCAGTCCATGTCCGGCCTCGAAGACGCGTTCTGACCTGTTTCCCCGACGTCCTCAGCCCGGGAATTCCACGACGATCTTTCCCGACGTACCCGCCAGCATCCGCCGGTAGCCGTCGGGGATCTCCTCGAAACCGATGCTCGCCGTATGCGGTCTGGCCCCACCCACATCAATCGCACGCAGCATCGCCTCGAACTCGCCCCGGGTGCAACCGGTCGACCCGATCACGCTGAGCTGCTGATAGAAGACCCGCTCCAACTCCGCCGGCGGCATACCACCGCTGGTGGCACCGGCTATGACAATGCGTCCACCGGGACGCAACGCACGCAACGAGTGTCTCCACGTCGCTTCTCCGATGGTCTCGATGACGACGTCCACCCGCTCAGGGACCCGTTCCCCGGAAGCCAGGACCACGTCCGCACCGCAGGAGGCGGCGAACTCACGCTTCTCCGCAGTCCGGGCGGTGGCGTACACGACGGCCCCCGCCTGCTTTGCCAGCACGATCGCAGCACTCGCTACTCCCCCGTTGCCCCCCTGGACCAGAACCCGTGACCCCGGCTTCACCTCACCGCGGGTGAACAGCATCCGGTAGGCGGTCCCCCAGGCCACCCCGAGACAGGCAGCCTCGGTGAAACTGATCGACACAGGTTTCTCCACAACCATCTCATCGGGGACGACGACATAGTCCGCCAACGTCCCGTTGACGGTCTCGGACATCAATGCTCTTTCCGGGTCCAGCGTCGAATCCCCGCCACCACGGTTGGCGTCCCCCAGTACCGGATACACCACGACCTCCCGCCCGTCATCGGTGACACCCGCCCCCTCGCATCCGAGGATGATCGGGATGCGGTCGGCGGGGTGGCCGACGCCCCGCAAGGTCCAGAGGTCGTGCGGATTCAGGGCTGCGGCGCGCAACCTGATCCGGGTCCACCCGGTCGGTGCGGTGGGTGTCGGTACCTCCGTGAGCTCCAGCCCGGCGAACGGGTCCTCATAGTTCTGGGCGGTGGCTACTGCTGCGCGCATGGGAAGTCCTCCTGTAGGTAGCGGTCGTGCGGCCCGGTCATTCTGACCCGGACAGTAGGACCACCACAGGTCCGTGTTCCGGTGGCCGGAACAGGCGATGGCCCGGTACCTGCGCGGTATCGGAGGATGACGACATGGACACAACACCCACCGCAACCAGCACGGACATTGAGGCCGCGGCAGCTGCCCTGGCCCGCGCAGAGGCGGACGTCGTCGGCATCGCACCGCTCACCTTCACCTGCCCCGGGCTCACCGTCGACGAGGCCTACCGCATCCAGCGGGTGAACATCAACGCCCGCGTGACGTCCGGTGAACGGATCACCGGGCGCAAGATCGGATTGACGTCATCGGCCATGCAACAGCAGCTCGGCGTCGATCAGCCGGACTTCGGTGCTGTCACTGATGCTCTGGAAGTCGCGGACGGCTCACTGCTCGACCCGGCACAGTTCATCCGACCGCGGCTGGAGCCGGAGTTCGCCGTTGAGATCGGTCACGATCTCGGGCCGGCGCCGACCGAGGCCGAGGTCCGGGATGCGGTCAGTGCAGTGGGCCTGGCCTTCGAGGTCATCGACTCACGGATCGCGGACTGGAAGATCACCCTGCCGGACACAGTGGCGGACAACGCCTCGCTGGCACGGGTCGTGTGGGGCAGTTTCCGGCCGGCCACGGGCGAGCTGCTGGCGTCCCTGCCGGACGCGGTGATCACCATGTACCGCGATGACTCGCAGGTGGCACAGGGGCCTGGGGCGGCAGTGCTGGGAGATCCGGTGGCCTCCGTCCACTGGCTGGCCTGTGCCCTCGGGTCCCGGGGCGACACGCTCAGGGCCGGCGACCGTGTCCTGTCCGGAGCGGTGGACGCCGCGGTGGATTTCACCCCGGGATCCGACTGGCACGCGGCCAGTCCCGGGTTCGCCACCGTCCGGCTCACATCCACAGTCCCCGACACCGACCACTGACTCCGAACTCTGACACCGACCACCACAGAAGAAGGCACTCCATGACCACCACCAGGAATCCGAACGCGGGTATCCCGGCGGGCCCCGCAACCGTCGAGAATACGTCCGGACACGTCACCGACCCCCGGATCAGCTGCGGCGACGTCCGTCGGCCCGCCGAACTCACCCGCTACGTGGACGTCCACGGCATGATCGACCGTCCCAACGGCATGGTCGACCGGGCCATCTTCACTGACCGGTCGCTGTACGAACAGGAACTTGCCAGGGTCTTCGCCACCAGCTGGCTTTTCCTCGGGCATGTCGACCAGGTGCAGAAACCCGGGGACTTCTTCACCACCTACATGGGTGAGGACCCGGTCATCGTGACCATGGACAAGAAGAAGCAGATCCGCTGTTTCCTCAACTCCTGTCGTCACCGTGGTGCCCGGGTGCTGCGTGCGGACTACGGGAAGACGAAGAACTTCACCTGCACCTACCACGGCTGGGCTTATGACCTGGAGGGACGTCTGATCAACGCCCCGAACGCGGACGCCTACCCCGGAGGAGAACTCGATCCGGAAGAATGGGGCCTGGTCGAGGTCGCCCAGCTCGATACCGTCCTCGGCCTCATCTTCGCCACCTGGAACCCGGAGGCACCCGCACTGCTCGACCAGCTCGGGGACATGAAGTGGTACATGGAGGCTTTCCTCGACCGCGACTCCGAAGGCACGACCGTCGTCGGCGGCATCACGAAGTGGGTGCTGAAGGGGAACTGGAAACTGGCCGCCGAACAGTTCGGCACCGACTGGTACCACGTCAACATGTCGCACGCCTCGGCGCTGATGGTGCTCTCCCCCACCGGGAAAGGGCCGAAGCAGTCCATCGCCGCGACCCCGGGCCGCCAGTACTCCGACGAACACGGCAACGGCACCGGTTTCCCGGTCCATCCGAAGAGCCGCTTCGACGCACAACCGGTCCATGAGTACTACGACTACGCCGCGCTCACCGAACGGCTCGGCGAAGCGCGGGTCCACGGCCCGCTCACCACCGGCCACGCCACGATCTTCCCGAACTTCTCCTACCTGCCGGTCAACGGCAGCATCCGGGTCTGGCACCCGAAGGGTCCGGACGAGATGGAGGTCTGGTCCTGGACTGTCCTGGACAAGTCCATGCCCGAGGAGGTCCGCAACGCACAGCGTCTGTACAACCTGCGCACCTTCGGCCCCTCCGGGATTTTCGAGCAGGACGACGGCGAGAACTGGAGCGAAATCCAGGCCATCTCCCACGGCTGGCGGACCAACACGGTCCCACTCAACTACCAGATGGGTCTCGGTTCGGAACGCCATGACGGCATCCACCGGGGTGAGACCAGCGAGCTGTACAGCGATGCCGCCGGCCGCAAGTTCTACAGCCGATGGGCCGAGCTCATGAGCACTCCCGCCTGGCACGAAAGGAAGAACGCATGAACACCATGACCAGTCAGTCGATTGTCGTCGCCCATGTCGGAGACGTGGACGAGGACGAGGGCATCGTCATCGACGCCGCCGTCACCGGGACCGTCGGAGACATCGCCCTGTTCTTCGACGGTGCCACCTACTACGCCCTCGACGACACCTGCACCCACGAGACCGCATCTCTCGCGGACGGCTGGGTGGAGGACGGTTGCGTGGAATGTCCGCTGCACGCAGCGAAGTTCTGCCTCGGAGACGGGTCCGTTCAGTCGATGCCCGCCACCGAGAGCGTCGCCGCGCACACCGTGGTCGTCGACGGCGACGACATCAGGATCATCCCGAATCCGGACAGGCTGGTGAAGTGACATGACCGGTTCAGCCCAGAGCACATCCCCGGACACGACGCCGGACACAGCACAGGCCACAGCGCGGGACGCCGGACGCGTCGTCATCGTCGGCGCCGGCCTCGCCGGCTTCAGCGCCGCGACCGAACTGCGCCGGTTGGGCCATGTCGGCCCGATCACCGTCGTCGACGGCGAACCGGCGACCTACGACCGCCCACCGCTGAGCAAGCGACTCTTCGAGGACGACTTCACCCTGGATTCCCTCGCTTTCGCGAGCGCCGCCGAACTCGCCGACCTGGACATCGACGCCCGGTTCGGCCTCCCCGTCACCGGCCTGACTCTCACGTCGGACGCCGCCGCTGCGGGCACTGCCGGCACTGTCACCCTCGCCGACGGCACCGTACTCGACGCGGACACCGTGCTGCTGGCCACCGGAGGGCGCGCCCGGGTCCTGCCCGTTCCTGGTACGGATCTGCCCCAGGTGGGTGTCCTGCGGACGTTCACGGATGCGGAAAAACTCCGCGCTGCGGTCACCTCCGGAACCCGAGTCGCCGTGGTCGGCGCCGGACTGATCGGCGCAGAGCTCGCCTCCGCCCTACTGGGACAGGGCGCTGAGGTCACGCTCATTGACCCGGTCGCCGTGCCGCTGGTCCCCGCGGTCGGCGAACTGCTGGCCACCCACCTGCAGGCCATGCACGCGGCACGTGGCATCCGTGTCGTCACCGGAACCACCGAGAGCATCACGGTTGTCACTGACGGCGTCCGGGTGGCGGTCCGGGGTGCCGACCCGGTCATCGTCGACCGGGTCGTCGTCGGCATCGGGATGGTCCCGGACACCCGTCTTGCAGAACAGGCGGGCATCCGGTGTGACAACGGAATTGTCGTCGACGCGGCATTCCGGACTTCCGCCCCCGGTGTGTACGCTGCCGGCGACGTGGCCCGTGTCCAGGACACCGACGGCACTCTGACCCGGCGCGAAGAGCACTGGGAAGCCGCCCAACTCGCCGGACAGGAAGCCGCCCACGCGCTGCTCGGCCTGCCTGTCCCGGCACGAGGTGCCGGATGGTTCTGGTCTGACCGGCACGGCCACCATCTCGAATCCGTCGGCCGGATGGCCGGTCCCGGCGAGATCGTGGTCCGCCCCGGTGGCGACCACCCCACCGTCTTCCTGCTCGCTGACGGTCGGCTCGTCGGCGCCGCCGCCGTCGACGAACCGAAGACAATCCGGGCCGCCCGGGGCCTCATCGACAGAGGCATCCCGGTCACCGCCGGAGAACTGTCCGACCCGTCGGTACAGCTCCGGAAACTCCTCAAGACGAAGGCGTGATCCCCATGACCGACACCTACCTGAACCCTGCCACTCTCAACGGTGCGACCAGTACCGGAAGCTCCGTCCTCGACGAGGATGCCGACACACTCCCCCTGGCGGACGCCGCGACGCACTTCGAACTTAACCAGTTCTACTTCCGCGAGGCCGAATTCCTCGATGACGGCCGATTCGCCGACTGGCTCGACATGCTGGGCGAGGAGCTCCACTACTGGGCACCCACCCGCACCAACCGACTCCGCAGACAGCAGGCGCTGTCAGTCTCCGCACCGGGGGAAGCCGCCTACTACGACGAGACGAAGGATTCACTCGCCTGGCGCATCCGACGGTTCGATTCCGGGATGGCCTGGGCCGAAGACCCGCCGAGCCGGACCCGGCATCTCATCTCCAACATCAGCGCCCGCGAACGCGGGGACGGACTCCTGCAGGTCCGCAGCGCCTTCATTGTGTACCGCAACCGACTGCAGACCGAACACGACATCTACGCCGGCGGCCGCAACGACGTTATCCGACGTGGTGGCGAGCACGACTTCGAGGTGGTCAAACGGACCATCCTCTTCGAGCAGAACGTACTGCTCATGAAGAACATCAGCACGTTCTTCTGATACCGACACCTGACGAAAGGACTTTCCCGTGACCACGGCAACCACCCCTGACATCTCCACCCGCACCATCCGCACCACCCTCGGTGACATCCGGGTCTCCGAGGCCGGGACCGGTATCCCGCTCGTCCTCATGCACGGCGGCGGTCCCGGTGTCAGTGCGCTGGCCAACTACCTCGACAATGTCCCGGCCTTCGCCGACCGGTACCGGGTCATCCTGCCGGACCAGCCCGGTTTCGGCGGCAGCTACCGGCCGACCGCCGAGGACCTGGCGGAACGTTCGATCACCGAGATCACCGTGGACGCCATGTTCCAGGTCCTGACGGAGCTGGGGGTGGACGACTTCCACCTTCTCGGAAACTCCCTGGGCGGGGCCGCTTCCCTGGCTATGGCGATTGACCAACCCGACCGGGTGAAGAAGCTGGTGCTCATGGCACCGGGCGGTGGTTGGCTGCCGATGCTGGCGCCCACCGCCACCGAGGGACAGAAGCAGATGTTCAAGTACTACAACGGTGAGGGCCCCACCCTGGCCAAGATGAAGCAGTTCGTCCGGGTCATGGTCGCCAACGCGAAGAATTTTTCCGAGGAGGACCTGCAGCAGCGGTACGAGGCGTCCCTGGACGAAAGTCACATCGAGTTCTACCACGCCTACAATGCATCCTTCGCCGCCCGCGGCGGGATGGACCCGCTCTGGAAGGACCTCGACAAGATCACGGCGGACACGCTCCTGCTGTGGGGCCGCGATGACCGCACCATCACTCTCGACGGCGCGTTCGCCATGCTCAAGCAGATCCGGAAGGTCCAGTTGCATGTCTTCTCCAGGTGCGGCCACTGGGTGCAGGTCGAGCGCAAGGACCAGTTCGAACTGCTCGTGAACAACTTCCTGGCCGGTGAACTCTGATGGCCGGCCGTCTCGACGGAGACATCGCCTTCATCACCGGTGGAGGTTCCGGCATCGGGCAGGCGGTGGCCCTCCGGTTTCTCAAGGAAGGTGCCGGGGGTGTCGCGGTCTTCGCCCGGACGAGAGAGAAGCTGGAGGCCACGATCGCCGCCGCCGCCGACCTCGGTCCCGGATACGCCGACCGTGTCCTTGCCGTCACCGGTGACGTCCGCAGTGTCCCCGACCTGCAGGCCGCCGTGGCAGCCACTGTCGACCGGTTCGGGAAACTGGACATCCTCGTGCCCAACGCCGGGGTGTGGGACTTCAACCGGTCGCTGACCGCCACCTCCCCCGAAGAGATCGGGGCACTCTACGACGAACTGTTCGACATCAATGTCAAGGGGTACCTTCTCACCTGCTCGGTCGCATGGCCCGAACTGGTCAGGACACGCGGCAACATCGTCATGACGTTGTCGAACGCCTCCTTCTACTCCGCCGGGGGTGGACCCGTGTACACCGCAGCCAAGCACGCCGACCGGGGACTGGTCACCCAACTCGCCTACGAACTGGCCCCGAAGGTCCGGGTCAACGGCGTCGCCGTCGGCGGGTTGCGCACCGACCTGCGTGGTCCGGAATCCGCGGGGTTGGAGAACCGCTCCATCGAGAAGGGTTTCGCCAAGCGGGAGGCCCGCGGCGACGACGTGACCGACAACCGCTGGCTGCCACTGCACGATTCCCCGGTTGACCCGGCCGCGTCCACCGGCCCGTACGTCATGTTCGCCTCCCGCCGGGACGCGGCGACCGTGACAGGGGCCGTCCTCAACGCCGACGGTGGGATGGGTGTCCGCGGTTTCGCGACGGCGGCCGGTGGTGATGACCTGTGACCGGCACCGGCGGCGCCCCCGCCGTTCTGACCCACCGCCGGGCACGGTCCGGCCCGCTCCGCGACGCCTACCCGTCCGGAACCCACGACGAGGAGCTCATCTACACCGGGCGTCCCGAGCCCGACCGGCTGGCCTCGTACACCGCACACCTGCTGCACCTCAACCCCCGCTGCCGCCGGGTCGTACTTCCCGTTCCGGAGCTCGACCTCGATGCCATCGCCTGGGCGGAGTCCGCCGGATTCCGCTACGTCCTCGACGTGGAGACACACGGCGGGTGCTTCTCCCTGCTGGTGACCGAACCCAGGTGGGTTCTCGATCAACCGGCCGTCCTCGACGACATCCCGCTCAAGGAGTAATCATGACCGACATTTCCCCGCAGACACCGACAACTGTCGCCATCATCGGCTCAGGCAACATCGGCACCGACCTCATGCTCAAGATCCGGGAGCTCTCGGACAGTCTCAGAATGGGTGTGATGGTCGGCATCGACCCCGCCTCGGACGGTCTCGCCCGCGCCCGCGAGCTCGGCTACGAAGCCACCGCCGACGGCGTGGAAGGCCTCGTCGCCAGCCCGCTGTTCGACCGGATCGACATCATCTTCGACGCGACCAGCGCAGGTGCCCACCACCACAACGCCGAGGTGCTCGCACCGTACGGTAAGCGGCTGGTGGACCTCACCCCGGCGGCGATCGGCCCGTACGTCGTACCGGCAGTCAACCTCACCACCCATCTCGACGCCCCTGACGTGAACATGGTCACCTGCGGTGGCCAGGCGACCATCCCGGTCATCGCCGCCGTCAACGATGTCACTGACGTCCACTACGCGGAGATCGTCGCCTCGATCTCCTCGAAGTCGGCCGGCCCCGGGACGCGCGCCAACATCGACGAATTCACCGAGACCACCTCTGCCGCCATCGAACAGGTCGGCGGGGCCGCCCGTGGCAAGGCCATCATCGTGCTCAACCCGGCCGACCCGCCCGTCATCATGCGGGACACTGTCCTCATTCTCACTTCCCGGCTGGATACCGCCGCGCAGGACGCGGTCCGCGACGCGGTCGCCGCACGGGTGGCACAGGTATCGGACTACGTCCCCGGTTACCGGTTGAAGCAGGAGGTCCAGTTTTCCGACGTCGACGGGGAGATGGATCTCCTCGTCCCCGCCGACCGGCGACAGGCCGACGGTTACACCCAGGTCACCGTGTTTCTCGAAGTGGAGGGAGCGGCCATGTACCTGCCGGAATACGCGGGAAACCTCGACATCATGACCAGCGCAGCCCTGCGCACCGCCGAACACATCGCCGCGCGGCAGACCGCCGGCACAACCGAGGAGGTCACGGCATGAGCCACACCTACTATCTGCAGGACGTCACGCTGCGCGACGGCATGCACGCCCTGCGCCACCGCATCACCCCGGAACTCGTCGCACAGATCGCCGGAGCGCTCGACGCCGCCGGTGTCGACGCGATCGAGGTCGCTCACGGGGACGGCCTGGCCGGTTCCTCACTGACTTACGGCCCCGGTTCGCACAGCACCTGGGAATGGATCGAGGCGGCCGCCGGCGCGGTGCACGACGCCACCCTCACCACCCTCCTGCTGCCGGGTATCGGAACCATCGACGATCTGCGGCACGCCTACGATCTCGGGGTGCGCTCGGTCCGGGTAGCGACCCACTGCACGGAGGCTGACGTCTCCGCACAACACATCGCCGCCGCCCGTGACCTGGGCATGGATGTCTCGGGGTTCCTCATGATGTCCCACATGAATTCTCCGGAGGGACTCGCCGGTCAGGCGAAACTCATGGAGAGCTACGGGGCACACTGCGTCTATGTCACGGACTCCGCCGGCCGACTGACCATGGACGGGGTCCGCGACCGGATCCGGGCCTACCGTGACGTACTCGATGACGGGACACAGATCGGGATCCACGCCCATCAGAACCTGTCACTGGCGGTCGCCAATTCGGTCGTCGCCGTGGAGGAAGGCGCCTACCGAGTGGACGCCTCCCTCGCAGGTCACGGGGCCGGGGCCGGGAACACCCCGGTGGAACCTTTCGTCGCCGTCGCCCGCCTGCAGGGCTGGGACGCTCCTCAGGATCTTTTCGCCCTGCAGGATGCCGCCGACGATCTCGTCCGGCCGCTGCATGACCGGCCAGTCCAGGTCGACCGGGAGACACTGTCCGTCGGCTACGCCGGCGCCTATTCGAGTTTCCTGCGCCACGCTGAACGGGCGGCACAGACATACGGGCTCGACGCCCGCGACATCCTCACCGAGGTCGGCCGCCGCGGGCTCATCGGCGGTCAGGAGGACATGATCGTCGACGTCGCTCTCGACCTCGTCGCGGTCCGGTAGCACTGATCCAGATACCGCCGGTGTCCAGGCATTTTTCTCTGTTCCGCCCTCCGGAACACCCGCTGCCATCAGCTGACAGGGCACCGGATACTGGATAACAGAGTTCAGCACAGAACATACTGAAGGAGAGAGTGGGATGCATGTAGACATCAGCGCCATCCGGCAGCTGCAGCGCCACGCCGACCTCCACGGCGATGACACGGCCATTGTGTACGAGGACACCGAAGTCCCGTACACCCGGCTGATGGAGATTGTCGGGGAGTTCGCGGCAGCACTGCGCGACGACGGGGTGGGACGCGGCGACCGGGTCGCCTACACCGGATTCAACAGTCTGACCTTCCTGGTCACCTATTTCTCGGCTATCTGGGTCGGAGCCACGTTCGTCCCGCTGAACTTTCGGTTGGTGGGTGACGAAATGCGTGGTGTCCTCCGCGATGCCCGCCCGGATGTCGTCCTCGCGGAACCGGCACAGGCCGGCGCCATCGACGAGTTTCTCAGCACGCTCGCCATCCGCCGGACCCTGTGGGTCGACAATGACCCCTACATCACCGATGCCGCAGCGCCGTCCGAGGCCTGGACACCCTATTCAGTGTTCCTCGCTGACCCCGACGCGACCCGCGAGGTACCGCCGCACGAACCGCAACACGACGACGATCTCGCTGCACTGCTCTACACGTCGGGCAGCACCGGACGCCCCAAGGGCGTGATGCTCACCCACGGTAACCTCTGGTGGGGCTGGAACAACGTCGATTCCGCGGTGGACACCCGGGCCGACGACGTCTCGTTGGCCGTCGCCCCGCTGTTCCACATCGGTGGTCTCAACGCTTTCACACTGCGCACTCTCACCCACGGCGGAACCATCCTGGTGCGACGGAAGTTCGACCCGGCACAGGCACTCCGCGACATCGAAGAGCGACGCGTGACCACGGTCTTCCTCGTCCCCGCAATGCTGTCCGCCATGGCCCGCCAACCTGAGTTCGAGGACACCGACCTCAGCTCACTGCGCGCCACCTGTGTGGCGGCCGCGCCGGTCCCGCCCGAACTTGTCGCCCTCTACGCAGACCGCGATGTCCTCCTCCAGCAGGCGTGGGGCCTCACCGAGACCGCCCCGTTCTCCACCCACCTCGACGAATCCAAGGTCCGGGAGAAACTCGGTTCGTGCGGTACCCCGATGCCCTACACCCGGGTCAAGGTCATGGACCCGGAGACACTCATCGACGTCACCGAGTCCGGTGCAGTCGGTGAACTGTGGGTGCAGGGACCGAACGTCTCCACCGGATACTGGAACAACCCGAAGGCCACCCGACAGGCGTTCACCGATGACGGTTGGTTCCGCACCGGCGACCTGGGCCGCCGTGACGAGGACGGCTACTTCTTCATTGTGGACCGACTCAAGGACATGGTGCTCTCCGGTGGCGAGAACATCTACCCGGCACAGATCGAGAATGCCCTGTTCACCCACCCCGAGGTCGTGGATGTCGCCGTCATCGGCGTCCCCGACGAGAAATGGGGTGAGACCGTGTGCGCCGTCGTCCAGTTCCGGAGTGAGCCCGCCACCCTCGACGAGGTCCGTGAATTCCTGTCCACCCGCATCGCCTCCTACAAACTGCCCCGGGCTCTCGTCGTCACCGACGAGGTCGCCCGCAACGGCAGCGGAAAACTCGACAAGCAGCGCATCCGCCGCGACGTGCTCGCCGGCGCGTCCTGACGGCACCCCCGTTCATCCCCCCAACTCCCCACCCAATCAGCAAAGGACCATCACCATGGCACGACTTCTCGACAGCTACGATCCCGGCCCCCAGGTCGCCCAGTGCGGCGCCATCAACGTCGGCACGAAAGACCTTGAGAAATCCCTCCACTTCTTCCGTGATCTGCTCGGCATGGAGGTCGTGGAACGGATCGGCGACACCGCCTACCTCCGTGGTTACATGGAGCTCACCCATCACTCCCTGGTACTCACCCAGCAGGACGAGAACACCGTCAACACCTACAGTTTCCGGGTGAAGCGTCCACAGGACGTCGAACTGTTCTACGAGGAGCTGCACCGGCAGGAGATCGAGGCTGTCGAAATTGCGGCCGGTACCGAGGCAGGTCGTGGAACCGCGGTCCGCTTCCTGCTCCCCGGCAGCGGGCATCCCGTCGAGCTCTACTACGACATCGACCGGCCGGAGGCGCCGGAGGAGATCCGCTCCAAACTGCCGTCCAACAGTTCCCGTCGCCGTGGTCTGGGTGTGCGTCGAATCGATCACTTCAATGTGCAGACCGCCCGCGAGAACATCAATGAGGCGGAACAGTTCGTCCGCGACACGCTCGGTTTCAAGCGTCGTGAATACCAGCTGCACCGGGATGACGAAACAGTCCTCGCGTCCTGGATGTCCGTCACCCCTCAGGTCCACGATCTGGCGATCGTGGCGAACTCGGAGGGGAAGTCCGGTCGGCTGCATCACATGGCATTCAACCTGGAGAACATGTCCGACATCCTCACCGCTGCCGATGTCCTCGCCGACTTTGACGTCACCTTCGACCTCGGCCCCGGAAAGCACGGTATCGGCCAGGCCATGTACCTCTATGTCCTCGATCCCGGATCCGGGCACCGGGTGGAACTCTATGCCGGCGGTTACCTGATCTTCGATCCGGACTGGCAGCCCATCAAGTGGGAGCGGGAGAAGTTCAAGGACGGTCTCACCTGGTACGGCGACCCGTTCGTCATCGAAGGGGCCATGCGCAGTCTCGCCACCACCCCCTCCGCCGGTCTCTGACACGGCGGACATCCCGGGCATCAGTGTGTGCCCGGGATGACCGTGTCAGTCCCGGAGCTGGGCCCTGCGCCGCGTCCGCCACAGCCCGACGGCCAGCGCCACACCCCAGACGAGGAACAGCGGATCCCACAGCCAGGCGTGGCCGACCATCCCGTCATGGTCGTAGCCGCCGTCGGGCTCCACGACCCCGGACAGCACCAGGTTGCCGGTAACGGTGTTCACCCCGCCCCACAGGATCAGCAGTACCGCCCCCGCCCAACTCACCGCTCGGAGCAGGCGGTGCCAGAGCCTCGTCGTGCCCGACTTCCCCGGCGTCCTGAGCAGCAGCAACGGCAGCAGGGCCGCGAGGATCTTCACCACCCCGACCGGCAGCAGCACCGCCGGATGCTCCTGCCACTGCTCGACGAGATCCTCCCCCAGCGTGTCCACCAGCCAGGCCCCGCCGAACCCCCAGTAGATGCTGACGCCGCTGTGGACCACCCCGGCGACGGCCGCGACCGTGAACGCGGCGCGGGCCGCAACCGGAGCAGGGTTATCCATGTCCACCAGGGTAGCGATTCCCCCGATCCGCTGATTTCCCGGTGGAAATCTTGTTGACTGTCACAGATGAAGCAGACGAAGCCGCCACTGCACCCCGCCCACCGCACCATGCCCACCGCCCCGCCGGTCCCCACCGCCGCACCGTTGACCGGAACCCGCACGATCCCGCTGATCGGCGGCCCGGCCGAGGACGTCATCGTCGACAGTGACGGTGTGCACCTGCTGGCCGGGGTCGACGACGGCGGCGTCCTGCAGATCGACCCGACGACCGGTGCAGCGCGACGGATCACCGACACCGGCGGACGCCCTCTCGGGCTGCTCACCGCCCGCGACGGCGCCCTGCTCATCTGCGACGCCGACCGGGGCCTCCTCCGCCTCGACCGCACCACCGGTGACCTCGCCGTCCTCGTCGGCCAGGCGGAGGCGATCCCGCTGCGGTTCTGCTCGAACGTCACCGAGGAGGCCGACGGCACCCTGTGGATCACCCAGTCCTCCACCCGGTTCGGCTTCGAGCACTACATGGGTGCGGTGCTCGAACACCGCGGCTCCGGCCGCCTGCTGCGCCGCGACCCGGACGGCACCGTGCACGTCGTGCTCACCCACGTCGACTTCCCCAACGGCATTGCCCTGGCACCGGACGGGCAGTCACTGTTCTTCGCCGAGACCACCGGCTACGCCCTGGCCCGGCTGTGGATCCACGGCCCGCGGGCCGGCGAGCTGGAGCGCACGGTCACCAACCACCCCGGGTTCCCGGACAATCTCTCGGAGTTCCGTGCCGACAGTGCCGACAGTGCCGGAAGCACCGCACCCGTCCGCGCCTGGTTCGCCGACGCGCAGCAGCGCAGCGCCCCGCTCGACCTGCTCGGCCGGCTCCCCGGCGTGATCGCCCGGGTGGTGTGGGCGTTGCCGGACGCCCTCGTCCCCCAGCCCCGAGGCCTGGTCCAGGTCACCGCGGTGGACGGTGACGGCACCCCGGTGCGCACTGTCCGCGGCACCGTCCCCGGATTCGACAACGCCACCGGCGCCGTCGAGCTCGACGGGGTGCTGTACCTGGCGAGCAAGGACCATCCGTGCCTGCTCGCCGTGGACCTGTGACCCGGCCCGGGTTCACTCCCGACAGTCACTCCCGGTGCAGGACGAAGATGAACGGCCGGTCCAGCGCCCGGTAGTCCATCGCACCCATGAGGGTGTCGTCGTCGACCCTGCGGAAGTGGTCATTGACCGGCAGCGCGTCGTAGATCATCGTGCCGGAGACCACGCCCCGGTACTCCACCATCCGGAGCCGGGCCGCGGGTTTCCCGGTCCGCAGCAACGGCATGAGCGCCCGGACCGGCCCACCGGCCCGGACCCGGCGCAGCAGCGGCGCCGCCCGCATCGCCGTACGCATCGGCACCAGTGCCGGATTCACGGCGAACAGCCCGCGGCGCCCCGCCATGACCAGCGGGTGAGCGTCCTCGGCGGAACGGTAGCGCTTGCCGTGCCAGCCGGAGAGTTCGAGGACGCCGTCCAGCGGGTTGCCGGTCGCCACCCCGGCCCCGTGCCAGTCGCCCAGCATGTCGGCCACCGTCACCGGCGGCAGGGAATCGAAGAGCGCCAGGGCACTGTCAGTGTCAGTGCCCCGGCGCTCCATCGTGCGCAGTTCGGCGACGGCATCCATGGCCGCCACCGTAGCGGAAACTAGTGCGCGAAGTGACGCTCACCGGTGAGGTACATCGTCACGCCGGCCTTCACGGCCGCGTCGATGACCTCCTGGTCGCGCACCGACCCACCGGGCTGGACGACGGCCTTCACACCGGCCTCGGCCAGTGCCTCGAAACCGTCGGCGAACGGGAAGAACGCGTCGGAGGCCGCGACGGCACCCACCGCGCGCTGCTCGTCGCCGGCGAGGGTGTTCGCCCGCTGGACGGCGATCTTCGCCGAGTCGACACGGTTGACCTGGCCCATGCCCACGCCCACGGTGGCGCCGTCCTTGGCCAGCAGAATCGCGTTGGACTTCACGGCACGCACCGTGGTCCAGGCGAACCGCAGGTCGGCGAGGGTCTGCTCGTCGGCGGCCTCGCCGGCGGCCAGCGTCCAGTTCGCCGGGTCGTCGCCGGAGGCGTCGACCAGGTCACGCTGCTGGACGAGCAGGCCACCGGAGATTTCCTTGTGGTCCACGGCGCCCTCGCGCACCGGGGCGTCCGTGCGCAGGATGCGGATGTTCTTCTTGCGGCTGAGCACCTCGACCGCGCCGTCCTCGTAGGACGGGGCGATGATGACCTCGGTGAAGATGCCGGCGACCTGCTCGGCCATCTCCACGGAGACCTCACGGTTGACGGCGATCACTCCGCCGTACGCGGAGACCGGGTCACAGGCGTGGGCGGCGCGGTGCGCGGTGGCGACATCGGCGGCGACGGCGATACCGCAGGGGTTCGCGTGCTTGATGATGGCCACGCAGGGCTCACTGTGGTCCCAGGTGGCGCGCCAGGCGGCGTCCGCGTCGGTGTAGTTGTTGTAGCTCATCGCCTTGCCGTGGAACTGCTCGGCGTTGGCCAGACCACCGGTGGCGCCCGGGGTGGTGTACACCGCGGCGGCCTGGTGCGGGTTCTCGCCGTAGCGCAGCGTGTGGGCCCGCTCGTGGACCTCACCGATCCACTCGGGGAACTGCTCGTACTCGCCCTCGGCGGTCTGCTGCGTCAGCCAGGTCGCGACCGCGACGTCGTAGGACGCCGTGTGGCGGAACGCCTGGGTGGCGAGCAGCCGGCGCTCGGCGAGGGTGTAGCCACCCTCCTTGGCGGCGGCGACGACATTGCCGTACTCGGCCGGGTCGGTGACGACCGCGACGGAGGGGTGGTTCTTCGCCGCCGCGCGGACCATCGAGGGGCCGCCGATGTCGATCTGCTCCACGCAGGCGTCGAAGTCCGCCCCGGAGGCGACCGTGTCGGTGAACGGGTAGAGGTTCACGATGACGAGCTGGAACGGCTCCACACCCAGTTCCTCGAGCTGGGCGAGGTGCTCCGGCTTGCGGGTGTCGGCGAGGATGCCGGCGTGGACGCGCGGGTGCAGCGTCTTCACCCGGCCCTCGAGACACTCCGGGAACCCGGTGAGGTCCTCGACCGGGGTGACCGGGACGCCGGCGTCCGCGATGCGGGTCGCGGTGGACCCGGTGGAGACGATCTGGACACCCGCCTCATGGAGCCCGGTGGCGAGCTCCTCCAGTCCGGTCTTGTCGTAGACGCTGATGAGAGCGCGCCTGATGGGCTTGCGGGAGTCGTTGTCAGTCATTGATCCAGGCCTTTCGTCCGTCGATGGTGTAGCCGCTCCGGGCCGTCCGGTGGAGCACGTCGACGATGAGGCGCCGCTCCACGGTCTTGATCCGTTCGTGCAGGGTCCCGCGGGTGTCTCCGCGGTGCACCGGCACCGCCTGCTGAGCGAGGATCGGGCCGGTGTCCACACCGTCGTCGACGAGGTGGACCGTAGACCCGGTGAGTGCGACCCCGTAGTCGAGGGCGTCCTCGACGGCGTGGGCCCCGGGGAACGCGGGGAGCAGTGCGGGGTGGGTGTTGAAGATGCGGCCGCGGAACCGACCGACGACCTCGGGCCCGAGAATGCGCATGAAGCCGGCGCTGACCACGACATCGGGGGTGTGGGCCGCGATGGCCTCCGCCAGCCGACGGTTCCAGTCGGACCGGTCGTCGCCGCGGGTGTACTCCACGAGGAACGTGGGGATTCCGGCGGACGCCGCCCGGTCGAGGACCCGGCAGTTCCGG
Organism: Corynebacterium nuruki S6-4; assembly: GCF_007970465.1. NCBI lineage: Bacteria > Bacillati > Actinomycetota > Actinomycetes > Mycobacteriales > Corynebacteriaceae > Corynebacterium > Corynebacterium nuruki. Next base: position 3,099,430 of record NZ_CP042429.1, on the reverse strand, counting down.
TCGGAGCCGACGGCGACGATCTTCACGGTGGAATCGAGGCCGTCGATCAGCGACTGCAGCAACGTTCCCTCACCGGATCCGAGGACGACGATGCGCAGCGGCTGACCGGGTTCCGGGATGACCGGGACAACCGGGGACGCCGTCGACGTCGACACGGGGATGGACTCTGGGGGAACCGCCTCACTCACGGTGATCCACCTTACCGGTCGCCCGTGCCGTCGCCGTCGTCGGCGTCCTCCTCGGCCTCTGATCCGGTGCCCGGCTCGCTGTGCGGCTCGGCGCCGGACTCGGTGTCGGGCTCGGTGTCCGGCTCAGTGTCCGGCTCCTCTGTGCCGTGCGCGTCGGTGTCCTCGGCGGCGTCCTCGTCCGTGTCCTCGCCGTCAGGCTCGTCCCCGGCGTCGGTGTCGGCTCCGGTCTCCGCCTCGTCGTCGGTGTCTGCCTCAGCTTCCGCAGCCTCAGAATCCCCGGCGTCGTCAGCGTCTCCGGCATCCTCTGCCTCAACCTCTGCAGCCTCAGCGTTCCCGGCATCATCGCCGTCTTCGGCGTCTTCACCGGCTTCGGCGTCAGCGTCCGTCTCGGCCTCAACGTCGGCCTCAACGCCGTCATCTCCACCGTCGCCGTCCTCGACCGTCTCCGGGATGTCGGCGGCGGTCTCGGTGACGCTGCGTCCCACGCGGGCGATCCACAACAGCACGATGACGGTGGGCACCAGGAGCCATCCGAGGAAGAGCAGCGGAGTCAGCCACAGCAGCGCGCCGACACCACCGAAGTAACCGAGGGTTCCGCCACCGGCCCAGGCCAGCAGGAACCCGATCACCGCGGCGGCCACTCCCCCGCCGACCGCGGTCCACAGCGGTGCCTCCACATAGGACCGGCCCCGCAGGTACAGGTACACGGTACCGATCGCCAGAACCGCGGGAACCACCAGCAGCACCGGGGCGAACCGCAGGTCACCGTTGGGCATCGCGGCCAGCAGCGGCAGCGGCGGCAGGTTGGCGTTGGTGACTGCGAACAGGGACGCCGAAGCATCCCCGACGTGCATCTCGCCGCCCATGAGCACCGCCGCGCCACCGACCGCGAGGTTCGGGAGGTACAGCAGGCTGAGCAAGGTCAGGCCCAGCGCACCGGCCGCACCACCGGAGATGTCGTAGGCGGCCGACACCCCACCGGTGTTGAGCAGCAGCTGGACGATGACCGCCACCGCACCCGCCGCCAGGAGGACGCCACTGAACCGGCCGGCGAGCAGCACGGACTCGACCGGCCAGGTGGGCAGTCCCCGGCGCAGCAGCAGCGCACGCCAGATCCGGGGCCCCAGACCGACGATGAAGACCACACCGTTGAAGACCACGGTCGTCAACAGGGCGACCAGGATGTTCGGCGGTGAGACGTCGAAGACATGCGAGGCGTCCCACAGCATCAGCCATGCGATCACGGTGACCACGGCGGGGACGATGACGGCCAGGGCACCGAAGGCCCGGATGTCCCGGACGCTGATCCGGTTCCCGCACGCACTACGGACCCGGCGGGCGTGCCCGAACAGGATGAGCAGTGCCGGCAGGAGCGGAGCGACGCCCAGGACCGAGCCGGAGAAGTTCACCGGGGCGAGGTTCACCAGCATCCAGAACGAGCCGATCATCGCGGGAACGGCCCGCAGTGATCCGCCGACCCCGATGACCACGGCGACGGCGCAGATCAGGGCGAGAGTCACCGCATGGTTGATGACGACCGTCGGCAGGAAACGGCGGATGTGGGGACCCCAGATCTCCCACCAGTCGGCGACCCGGCCGCGGAATCCGGACCGGGGCCGCCGGGGGGCGGGTGAGGCGGACCGGGGGCGGTCGGGGGCTCCTGCGGTCTCCGCATCGGGGACGGGGACGCCGCGGGCCTGCCGGGCACCGTGGTCACGCGACGCCGGGGCCCCGTGGGCGCCGTCGACGAAGCCCTCGTTACCCCGGGCGCGACCGGCACTGCGGCGACTCAGCCGCTCCTGCGCCGCCTCGCGCTGTTCACGGCGGCTGGCGTTCGGGTCGATGTAGGTGCCGGTGCGCCGTCGACGAGGTTCCGGTCCACGACTGTTCCGCTGGGACCGGCCACCATGACGCTGCGACTCCATGTTCACCTGACCCATTGTGCCCAAGACACCCCTCCCCTTTCACAGTGGACACGCCGACAGTGGCTCCGCGGCACGTCAGGACGCCGCCTGCGGGGCCGACGACCTCCCGATGACCTCCCGGTGAGGTCACGGCGCAGCTCCTGCCTGTCACGGCGCATGCCGGTGTGTCACGGCGCACCCCTGTGTGATCCGGGGGAGGTCCGTTACACCCGGGTTTTCCGGCCACCCCCGCGCTTCCCACCCGGAATGGCTGTCACCTGCCCGTTCGCAAACCGTCAACCCCCGGTTGACCCCCCGTTCATGACCGCGATCGATACCTTTTCGTGATCTTTTCGCCGAATGGCTTGCCCGGCATGTCACGGACCGTTACTGTTTTCCACTGTCAGATAACGATACGGTTACGAAGTCCACGTCGTAGCCGGGACCTACTTGATGGAGACAGTGCAGCGGATGACTACTGAAGCACAGCGCAGCGGAACCCACCGGCGCATCGACACCACAGCCAAGCGGCGTATCGCCTTCGCCGCCGTCGCAGTCACCGGTGTCGCAGCAGCCGGAGCAACCGGTGCGGGTGCGGCTACCGTCCAGAAGTCCGGCGACAGCCAGAAGATCGCCCTGGCCGCCGACTCCCAGAACCTGGCCCAGGGTGCCGGCGTCCCCGACGTCCAGGCCGCCGCCCAGGTCCTGTCGGTCCCGCAGAGCCAGCAGATCTCCGATCTCGCCGGCCAGCTCGACAGCGCCGTGCAGTTCGCCCAGCAGCGGGTCACCGCCGACCTGCAGTCCCGCGCCCCGGAGACGGTCAAGCCGACCGACGGCACCTACACCTCCGGTTTCGAGGTCCGCTGGGGCACCATGCACAAGGGCATCGACCTCGCCGCCCCGCTGGGCACCCCGATCGTCGCCGCCCAGAAGGGCACCGTCATCGACGCCGGCCCGGCCTCCGGCTTCGGCAACTGGGTCCGCATCAAGCACGATGACGGCACCATCACCGTCTACGGTCACATGCAGACCATCGACGTCACCGTCGGCCAGCAGGTCACCGCCGGCCAGAAGATCGCCGGTGTCGGCTCCGAGGGCTTCTCCACCGGCCCGCACTGCCACTTCGAGGTCTACCCCGACGGCGTCAACGCCATCGACCCCGTCGGCTGGCTCGCCGACCGCGGCATCAACGTCTAGAGCCGTTCCCCCTCCCCGTCCCACCGCAGCGGACGGACCACACCACAGCACCGGGCCCCGTCAGCCCGGTGCTGTGGTGTTTCTGCAGTCTTGTGGTGTTTCTGCAGTCTGCAGCCGGAGTTCCCTCCGCCTCGCCCCGGTCACCCCACGGTCACCCCACGGTCACCCCACGACCACCCCACGGTCACCCCACGACCACCCCACGGTCCACTCCACGGTCCACCCCACGGTCCGCCGGTGATGACCCCGGTGGCAGCGCATCTGTCGGAACGGCAGGCCAAAAGTGCCGCGAAGCCCCGGGTGAACGCCGTTTTGGCCTGCCGCCACGACAGATGGCCTGCCAGCCTGCAGCTGCCAGCGCGACGGATGGCCTGCCGGCACGACAGATGACCTGCCGGCGTGACAGATGCGCTGCCTGCTGCCGACTCCCGGCCTACAGCTTCTCCATCGGCACGCCGCCGATGAGCATCAGCCGCACCGTCCCGCTCGCACCGAAGTCGATCATCACGGTGGTCCGGGGTCCGCTCCCGTCGACGCTCTTCACGGTCCCCAACCCGTACTTGTCGTGGTTGACCCGGTCACCGACCTCCAGGTGCAGATCCTTGTTGCTGTGCTTCGGCGCCGCAGGGGCCTGCCGCTTCGGAGCGGTGCGACGCGCCTGGCCCCGGGAACCGTGCCCGTCGAAACCACCGGACCAGCCACCCCCGAAACTCGTCCCGTCGGCGTAACCGCCGGAGCCGCCGCCCCACGACGGGGTGGGCTCCTCGCGGATCCAGTCGATGAGGTTCCCGGGGATCTCCGAGAGGAACCGCGACGGCGGATTGTTCGCCGGAGTGCCCCACGACGACCGTGTCATCGCCCGGGTGAGGTACAGCCGCTTGCGGGCACGCGTGATGCCCACGTAGGCCAGACGCCGTTCCTCGGCGAGTTCGGTGGGATCGCCGAGTGCCCGCTGGTGCGGGAACTGACCGTCCTCCCATCCGGTGAGGAACACCACCGGGAACTCGAGTCCCTTGGCGGTGTGCAGGGTCATCAGGGTCACGAGGTCCTGTTCCTCGGCGGGGATCTGGTCGGCGTCGGCGACGAGACTGACCCGTTCCAGGAAGGCCTGCAGGCTGCCCGGCTCCGGTTCCCCTTCGGCGAGCACCGCCTCGGCCGCCGCCTCCGCCGCCGCCTCCGCCGCAGCACCATCGGCGCCGTCAGCACCGTCGGCACCGTCGGCACCGGCAGCGGTCCCCTCGCCACCGGTCGTGTCGTCCGCCCCGGCACGGTCGGGCATCGCGTCATAGGCCGCGACGTTGACCGCCTCCTGCGAGAACTCGTGACCGACCGAGACCAGCTCGTTGAGGTTGTCGAGACGCGCCCCGTCCTGCGGATCGTTCGAGGTCTCCAGCGACGTGACATAACCCGTCCGGTCGAGGACGTCCCGGACGAGGGCGCCGAGATCCGGCAGTCCCAGTGAACTGCCGTCCGAGGCGGTCATGACATGACTGTCGGCGTCCGCACGCAGTCCGTCCATGAGCTCGAGGAACCCGGCGATGCCGTTGCGGCCACGCCCGCTCAGCCCGGGGACCTCGCCGGCGGCTGCGGCGCGCAGCCCCCCGGCGAAACTCAGTCCCATGTTCTCGGCGTGGACGGTGACCTGGGCCAGCGCCCGGTCGCCGATACCGCGCCGCGGGGTGTTGATGATCCGTCGCAGCGCCATCGTGTCCTCGGGATTGTCGAGGACCTTGAGGTAGGCGACGATGTCGCGGATCTCCCGGCGCTCGTAGAACCGGGTCCCGCCGACGACCTTGTAGGGCACCCCGGAGCGCACCAGCATGTCCTCGATGACACGGGAGGCGTTGTTGGTGCGGTACATCACCGCGATGTCGCCGTAGCCCGCCTCACCCTCGTCGACGAGCTGGTCGATGGTCTGCGTGATGAACCGCGCCTCGTCATGCTCGTTGTCGGCGACGTAACCGCCGATGAGGGGGCCGTCGCCCTGGTCGGTCCAGAGATTCTTCTCGCGGCGTCCGGAGTTCTTCGAGATGACCGCGTTCGCCGCCGACAGGATGTTCTGGGTCGACCGGTAGTTCTGTTCGAGCAGGATGGTGCGGGCGTGCGGGTAGTCCCGTTCGAACTCCTCGATGTTGCGGATCGTCGCGCCGCGGAAGGCGTAGATCGACTGGTCGGCGTCACCGACGACGCACAGCTCACCGGCTCGCTCGTCCTCGCCGACGAGGGTGCGGACCAGCACGTACTGGGCGTGGTTGGTGTCCTGGTACTCGTCGACGAGGACGTGGCGGAACCGGCGCCGGTAGTGCTCCGCCACCGCCGGATTGGCCTGCAGCAGGGCGACGACCTCCCCGATGAGGTCGTCGAAGTCGACGGCGTTGGCCGAGCGCAGCCGGGCCTGGTAGTCGCCGAAGACCAGTGCGATCTGCTCCCGGTGCCGGTTGCTGTCCTCGGTCGCCTCGCGCAGCGCCTCCTCGGGCCCCTGCAGTTCGTTCTTCCAGCCGGAGATGACGTTGAGCACCGCGCGCGGCGCGAATTCCTTGCTGTCGAGCCCACGGTCCTTGAGGATCATCGTGACCAGACGCTTCATGTCGTCCGAGTCGTAGATCGTGAAGTTCGTGTTCAGACCGTCGACCAGCTGCGCGTTCGCCCGCAGGATCCGCACGCACACCGAGTGGAAGGTGGCGATCCACATCCGCTCGGCGACCGGGCCGACAAGGTCGGTGATCCGTTCCCGCATCTCCGCGGCGGCCTTGTTGGTGAACGTGATCGCCAGCACCTGCCAGGGCGCCACACCGTGGGCCAGCAGCCAGGCGATCCGGCGGGTGAGCACGCTGGTCTTGCCCGATCCGGCGCCGGCCACGATGAGCAGCGGCGACCCGGTGTGGACCACGGCCTCGCGCTGGGCGGGGTTGAGGCCGGCGAGCAGCTGCTCCTCCCCTGCACCGGGGGCGGGACGCCCCGGGGCGCCCGTCGCGTCGCCGGTGCCCGCTGTGGCGTCCGGACGCATCGACCGGGGCCGGATCGCCGGGGTGCTCGGCAGCGGCGCCAGGTGCGCGGTGGCGGCGTCGAATTCCCGGAGTACCACGTCGGCGTCCTCCGGGGGCAGGTCCTCCTCCGGCGGCGGCGCCCACTGCGCCGCATCGTCGGCGCCCCCGGGGAAGTCGGGTTCGACCGGGAACTCCGGACCGTCGGCGAAGGGGATCTGCGGCTCGGACATGCCGGGGTTCACGCTGCTGTGCTCCTCACTAAAGCTGGGTACACCACACCCTACAACCCCCGGCGGACGTAGAATCCGGACCATGAGCGGAGAATCGAACATGTCCCCCGAACAGCGGATGAGCAGCGGTACCGACGACCCCCTGTCGGACGCCGAGATCCAGGCCTACCGCACCGAGATCAACCAGCTGGACCAGACCATCATCGACGCGGTGAAGCGGCGGTCGGAGATCTCCGGGATCATCGGGCGGACGCGGACCGCCTCGGGCGGCACCAAGCTGGTCTACAACCGGGAGACCGCGATCCTCAACAAGTTCCGCGACGAACTCGGCCACGAGGGTGTCGCCATCGCGAATTCGCTGCTCCAGCTGGGGCGCGGCCGGCTCGGCTGAGGCAGCTGAGCCGGCGACACCGGCCCGGACCTGTCCTAGGCAGGCAGCCGGAAGCCGGCGCCGATGCCACCGGCGGCGTCCATCTCCGCGGCGACCGCGTCCCAGGTGGGGATGAGCGTGGGGGAATGCACCGGACCCTGCAGCGGGTGGACACACGGCGGCAGGGCGGCGAGGCCGCCGCTGATCACGCCGACCAGTCGGCCGCCGACCGAGACCGGGGCGCCGGAATCACCGTGTCCGGCGCAGATCTGGGCGGCGATCTCCGTCCCGGCCTGGCCGAGCACCGGGCCGCAGCTGCGGCCGGTGGCGATACCGGTCTTGCACACCTCCTGCAGCGGGGCGGGGGCCGGCCCGCCGAGGTCGTCGACGGTGACGTCGTTGTAGCTGCGGGTGACCACCGCGTTGTCGTTGAGCAGGATCACGCCGTTGTCCTGCGCCCCGGTCCGCACCACCGTGCCGACCGGCGTCTGCTCCGGGTCGTCGCCCGAGGTCACCGGGGTCCCCGGCGCCCCGCAGTGTCCGGCGGTGACGGCCACGGGGTTGCCGTCGGCGTCATAGCCGGCGACGGTGGCGGTGCACAGGGCGTCCCCGACGAGCAGCGGGGTGGAGGGACCGATGAGGACGCCGGGGCGGGCGGCGTCGGCGGCCCCGGGGATCCCCGGCGAGGTGAAGTAGGTCCCCGCCACGCGGTGCGGCCCGGGAGCACCGGTGGCGGCGAGGATGTCGTCGACCGGGTCGGCGCCCGCTGCGGGGGCGGACGCCCCGACGGCGCCGGCGAGCAGCACGGCGGCACAGGCGGCGAGGGACGCTGTCGCAGGGGCGGGGCGACGGTGACGGGATCGGGCGTGGCGGGCCATGACGGCGGGCTCCTCGGGGTGGACGTCGGGGGTTGCCGGTGAGCCTACCTCCCCCACTGTCGGGCACCCCTGTATCCCCCTCGAAACATACCCCCGGGTGACCGTTCGTGCCCGGTTCTGCCTGTTTATTCCCATATAACCGTTGACTTCCCACAGGAACACACAGACAATAGGCAGAGCCAACCCCGAAACGGACAGGTGGCGGAACAATGTACGCACCACAGCGCCAGGAGACGATCGCCGGCGAGATCCTCGCCCGCGGCAGCGTCTCCGTCGCCGACCTCGCCGACCTCGTCGACGTCTCCCCGGAGACGGTCCGCCGTGACCTGGGCGTCCTCGAACGGGAGCACCGGGTCCGCCGGGTCCACGGCGGTGCGGTCCCCTACAGTCGGCGCAGCGACGACGAGAACTCCGTCGAGGTGCGTCTGCGCCGCGACCGGGCCGGAAAAACCCGGATCGCCGCCGCCGCCGCACGCTACCTCCCCCCGGACGGGGGATCCGTCATCGTCGACGCCGGAACCACCACCGCCCTGCTCGCCGACCACGTCACCGACCACCCCGACCTGTCGGTCGTCACCAACTCCCTGCTGTTCGCCCAACGGCTCGCCGCCGCCGACCACACCCGGTTACGGATCGTCGGCGGCCGGATCCGGGGCGTCACCCAGTCGGTCGTCGGGGCGGACGCGGTCGCCGACCTCGCCCGGCTCCGCGCCGACGTCGCCTTCCTCGGCACCAACGGGGTGACCCCCGGTTTCGGATTCTCCACACCCGACCCCGCCGAAGGCCAGACGAAGGCCGCCATGGCGCACGCCGCCCACACCACCGTCGTCCTCGCGGACGCCTCCAAACTCGGCGCGGAACTGCTCTACCGCTTCGCCGACGTCCGGGACATCGACGTGCTCATCACCGACGCCTCCCCCGACCACCCCGTTCTCCGCGAACTCAGCTCCTCAGGATTGGACGTGATCCACGCATGATCATCACCGTCACCCCGAACCCCAGCATCGACCGCACCCAGGCCCTCGCGGGGCCGTTGACCGTCGGCGGCGTCAACCGGGTCCGCCACGGCACCGACCAGGCCGGCGGCAAAGGGGTCAACGTCGCCGGCGTGATCCACCACGCCGGCGAGGACGTCCTGTCGGTCGTCCCCGCCCCGGACACCGGAACCTTCGCCCGCCTCCTCACCGCCGGCGGCGTGCCCACCCGCTTCACCGGGGACGCCCCGGCGCGGGTCAACGTCACCCTGACCGACACCGACGGGGTGACCACCAAGATCAACTCCCCCGGCCCACCGGACACCGACGGTGCCGGGCTCGCCGCCGCCGTCGATGACGCCGTGGCCGCGGCCGCCGAGGCCGCCGGTGACACGGAGGCGGCAGACCGGTGGCTGGTCCTCGCCGGCTCACTCCCGCCCGACTACCCGGCCGACTGGTACGCGCGCGTCACCGCCGCCGCGCACCGACGGGGACTGCGGGTGGCCGTCGACACCTCCGACGAGCCGCTCGCCGCCCTCGTGACCCGCGCGGCAGAGGATCCCGCCGCCGTCCCCGATCTGGTGAAACCCAATTCGCACGAACTCGCCCAGATCGTCGCGGCGTTCGGCGGGACCTCCCCCGACGGGGACGCCCTGGAAGCCGCCGCAGCCGCGGGCGACCTCAGCGGCGTCGTCGCCGCGGCGTCCGGTCTGACCGACCGCGGATTCGGGGCGGTCCTCGTCAGCCTCGGCGCCGCCGGGGCGCTCCTGGTCGAGGACGGCGCCGCCTGGTTCTGCGCCGGCCCGACGGTGGAGGTGGTCTCCACGGTCGGCGCCGGGGATTCGACCCTCGCCGGCTACCTCCTCGGCGCGGTCCGGGGTCTCACCCCCGCCGACCGGCTCGCCCTCGCCGTCGCCCACGGCACCACCGCCGTCACCCTGCCCGGCACCACCCTGCCGACCCCCACCGACCTGCCCACCACACTTCCCGTCCCTGTCCGCGTACCGCAGTCACCGGAGGACTGACATGACCACCCCAGATCACGGCCCCAACACCAGCACCGGAGAACCCCGGGTCCTCATCCCCGAGCTCGTCTCCCTCGATGCCGACCTGCCCGCCGACAAGGAGGCGGTGCTCACCGCCCTGGCCGACCTGCAGGTCGACGCCGGGCGGGCGACCGGCACCGACCAGCTCCTCGCCGACATCCACGACCGGGAACAGAAGGCCGCGACCGGGCTGCCCGGCGGCATCGCCATCCCCCACTGCCGCACCGCCGCGGTCAGCCAACCGTCCCTGGGCGTCGCCCGGCTCGCCACCGCCACCGACTTCGGCGCCGAGGACGGCCCGGCCGATCTCGTGTTCATGATCCTGGCGCCCGAGGGCGGCGGTAAGGAACACATGAAGATCCTCTCGACCCTCGCCCGGTCGCTGGTGAACAAGGACTTCGTGGCCTCGCTGCGCGCCGCCGGGTCGCGCGAGGAGATCGTGGACCTGGTCAGCGGCGTCCTCGCGAAGAAAAAGAAGAAGCCGGCGGCGCCCGCCGCTGCCGCCGAACCGGCACCGGAACCTGAGCAGAAGAAGATCACCCGGCTCGTCGGGGTGACCTCCTGCCCCACCGGCATCGCCCACACCTACATGGCCGCGGACGCCCTGACCGGCGCCGCCGACAAACGTGACGACGTCGAACTCGTCATCGAGACCCAGGGCTCCTCCGGCACCGAGAAACTGACGAAGGCACAGATCGACGCGGCCGACGCCGTCATCTTCGCCCACGGCGTGGCCGTCCGCGACATCGGCCGCTTCGCGGGAAAGCCCGTCGTGGACGTCCCCGTCCAGAAGGGCATCTCCGAGCCCGAGGAACTGATCGACCGCGCCGTCGAAGCCTCCACCGCCGACAACCCCCGCCGGGTCTCCGGCGACGACAGTTCCGGTGCCGACAGCGGTGACGAGGACACCGAACTGGGCTGGGGCCGGCGCATCCAGCAGGCCGTCATGACCGGCGTGTCCTACATGGTCCCGTTCGTCGCCGCCGGCGGCCTGCTCATGGCCATCAGCTTCCTCATCGGCGGCTACGACGTCGCCAATGTCTGGGAGGACCACGTCACCGACTACTCACTGTGGAACCTGCCGGACCACCTCAGCTACCAGACGGACGCCGGTGACCAGCTCACCGACCGCTCCGGCCTGCTGCTCTACCTCGGCATGGTCTTCAACGGTGCCGGATCACTCGCGATGACCTTCCTGGTGCCCGCCCTGTCCGGCTACACCGCCTACGCCCTGGCCGACCGGCCCGGCATCGTCCCCGGTTTCGTCGGCGGTGCCGTCTCCGTCGCCGTCGGCGCCGGCTTCCTCGGCGGCCTGGTCACCGGCATCATCGCCGGTCTGGTCGCACTGTGGATCCAGTCGCTGAAGGTCCCCCGCTGGCTGGCCTCCATGATGCCCGTGGTCATCATCCCGCTCGTCGCCTCGCTCATCACCGCCGGTGCGATGTTCCTCGTCCTCGGCAGGCCACTGGCCGCCGCGATGGACGGGCTGCAGAACTGGCTGACCACCATGTCCGACGGCGCCCCCTGGCTGCTCGGCATCATCCTCGGCCTCATGATGTGCGCCGACCTCGGTGGCCCGATCAACAAGTCCGCCTACCTGTTCGCCACCGCCGGCCTGTCGACCGGGGACGAGGCGTCCTTCAAGATCATGGCGGCGGTGATCGCCGCCGGCATGGTGCCGCCGCTCGCCCTGGCCCTGGCCACCACCGTCCGGCCGAAGATGTGGACCAAGGAGGAACGGGAGAACGGCAAGGCGTCCTGGCTGCTCGGGGCGTCCTTCATCTCCGAGGGCGCGATCCCGTTCATGGCCGCAGACCCGTTGCGCATCATCCCCACGATGATGGTCGGCGGGGCGGTCACCGGCGCCCTGTCGATGGAGTTCGGCGCCACCAGCCGCGCCCCGCACGGCGGAGTCTGGGTCATGCCGCTGATGGACAACTGGTGGGGCTTCCTCATCGCCGTCATCGTCGGCATGATCGTCTCCGCGATCGCGGTGATCATCGTCAAGCAGGTCACGGCGAAAAATGCTGCCCAGGAGGACGCCCCGACCGCCGCCGGATCCGGTGCAGCGGAACCTGAGAAGGCGGCCGTGTAGCGTTTCCGCGCCGGGTGACGGTTGTGGAAGGGAAACATAAGGCAGTTACGGTCCAGGAAACGAGAAGAGGATCTCGTCATGTCCCCCACCACATCCACCGCCGTCCCGACCACTGCAGCCCGGCGCCTCCGGCGCACAGCCCCCGCCGTCCTGGCCGCCGGCGTCCTGCTGCTCGGGGCGTGCAGCTCCGGCGACAGCGACGGCAGCAACGGCACCACCTCCGCCGCGGCGCCCGGGACCGTCACGCAGACCGTCACCGCTCCGGCCCCCACCCGCGGCGGAGGCGCCGGCGGCCCGGCGGTGTCCCCCAGCCCCGTCGCGCCTGCCGATCCTGACGACCCCGGCGGCCCCGCCGATCCGGCCGATCCCTGTTCGGGGCTGGACGCCGCCCAGGCCGCCGCGCGGTGGGCCGGCGACGTCCCACCCAATGCCGAGGGCTACCCGTGGGCCACCGGCAGTGTCGAGACCGACGGCTACGACGCCTGCGCCGCCCTGTCCTGGATGATCCTGCCCATCCAGGGCGGCACCGCCTCCTCCCCCTACCAGATCATGCTCTTCCACAACGGCCGGTACATCGGCACCGCCACCAGCGAGGCCTACGGCTTCCACCCCACGGTGCAGCGCACCGACGCGAACCAGATCCAGGTCACCTGGCACTGGCCCCGTAAGGGCGAGTCCAACGCCGGGGCCTCCGGCACCTCCACGGCCACCTTCACCTGGAACGACGCCACCGGGCAGGTCGACATGACCGGCGACGTCCCGCCGGTGTGACCGGAACACCCCGAAAGGAACCACCCGTCATGCACTCCACCGCCCGTGAGAACCGCCCGGTGCGCCGCGGTGCCCCTGTCCTGCTGGCCGCCGGCGTCCTGCTGCTCGGTGCCTGCAGCTCCGACGACGACGGCGCCGACGCGAGCACCACCTCCGCCGCAGCGCCGGAAACCGTCACACAGACCGTCACGCCGTCCGCCACCGCCAGTCCCCCGACCGGCTCCGTCACCCCACCACCCGGGGAGACATCCCCTCCCACCGACGACCCCGGCAGCTGTTCCGGGCTCACCGGGAAGGACGCCGTGATGCGCTGGTACGGCGAGGTCCCGCTGCCCGAGCAGGGATACCCCTACGCTCCCGGCGCGGCCACCATCGAGACCTACGACCCCTGTGCTGCCCTGTCCTCGGTCATCCTCCCGGTGGCCCACGAGACCGTCTCCTCCCCGACCCAGGTCATGCTGTTCCACCACGGGCGGTACATCGGCACCGCCACCGAGAAGGCGTACGGTTTCTACCCCGACATCGAACGCCTGGCGGACAACTCACTGCGCGTCACCTGGCACTGGCCGCAGGCCGGCGACGCGAACGCGGACCCGACCGGGCGGTCCACCGCCACCTTCACCTGGAACGACGCCACCGGGCGGGTGGACATGGTCGGTGAGGTCCCGCCGGTGTGACCGGCCCGGTCTCCGGCTCAGCGGTAGATCACCAGCGACTGCTCCGGGTCGTCCGGGGCGGTGACGGTGAGGAACGACAGATCGCGCACGGTGCCGGCCCCTTTCCCGTCCCCGGCTGAGCCCCCGCTGTCGACGAGCCGTACCCGCCAGGAACCCGACGCATTCTCGTAGGGGACGTAGCGGGTCCACAGCCGACGGAACGCCGGGTCGTCGAGCAACCGCTGCACTGTCGCCGTCAGAGCGTCGGACGCCACCCGGGTGGCCAGTTTCATGTGGACCAGGCCGATCACCTCGGCCGCCTTGTCACGCCAGTCGACGTACACCCGGTGGCTGTAGCGCCGGTACCGGGCGGAGAACATGTACTCCACCAGCGACACCTCCCCGGGCGGCTCGGCGACCCCGGGAAACAGGACCCGTCGGGAGGCCGCATCCGGCAGCGTGATGCCGAGATCCCGGTCCAGGAGGTGCCGCATCGTCGCCGCCGGGAAGTGCGCCGCAACCTCGTCCAGGGTCGCACGGGCCCGATCACGGTCACCCGCCGTGGTGCGCACCACGTGCGGCTCCGCATCCTCGAACAGCAGCCCGAGATAGCGCCGGTCGAGATCACTGAGCTGCAGGGCGTCCATGATGCTGCGCAGCACCGACGGCGAGGGATTCAGCATCCTGCCCTGCTCCAGCTTGACGTAGTAGTCGAGACTGATACCGGCCGCCCAGGCGACCTCCTCACGGCGCATCCCCGCCACCCGCCGGTCGCTGACCGGGTCGAAGGCGGGGGACGCCGGGTCCGGGTCGACATGGGCGCGCCGGTGGCGGAGCAGGCCGACGATGGCGTCCCGCCGGTAGTTCCGCAGCTCAGGTACGGTCATCGGACCCCGCTAGGCCAGGGCGTCCAGCACGGCGCGGTTGAACGCCGGCAGATCATCGGGGGTGCGGGAGGTGATGAGGGTGAACCCGTTCGTGGTGTCCACCGACACCTCCTCGTCGACCCACGACCCGCCGGCGTTGGTCACGTCCGTGGCGAGGCTCGGGTACGAGGTCAGGGTCTTGCCGACGACGAGGTCGGTGTTGACCAGCAGCCACGGCCCGTGGCAGATCGCGGCGACCGGGGTGCCGGCGGTGGCGGCGTCCCGCACGATGCGCTGGGCGTCCGGGTCGATGCGCAGGGCGTCCGCGTTCAGGGTGCCGCCGGGGATGACGACGATGTCGTAGTCGGACGCCGTGACGTCCGCGAGGGTCGTGTCGCTGTCCACCACGGGGCCGGTCGTCCGGTCACCGCCGAGCGTCTGGATGCCGCCGCCGTCGACGGAGGCGACGGTGGTGGCCACCCCGGCCTCCTTCAGCGCCTCGAGGGGCTTGCCGATCTCGTCGGTCTCGGTGCCGTAGTTCGTGGAGATGATCAGTGCGTTACTCATGGTTGTGCTCCTGTGCCTTTCTGTTCTGGCTGGTTCTGTCTGTCAGTGTCTGTCTCTGTCAGTTGTCCTGCACCGGGGTGTAGGGCGCGATGTCGTAGGCGGTCTGGACGAGCGCCGGCCGGGTGCCGTCATTGACGGTCCGGTCCCATTCTCCGTCCATCTGGCCCCGGATGTCATCGACGGTGCTCGCGGGCAGGACGTGACGGTATGCCGTGTCCTTCCCCGTCAGGACCGCGATGCTGGTCGTGATGACCTCCTCCGGGTCGAACTGCTCATGCGGGAAGTGCAGCTCGCTGTAGTCGTACAGGCGGGTGGACGGGTCATCGTCCCAGGACTTCCACTCCTCGAACATCGTGTCGTTGAAGCCGGTGAGGAACGGCCCGGGGTTGATCGTCGCGACCGTCACCCCGTATTCGGCGAGTTCCTGGTCGAGCGCGTCGGCGAAGGCCTCGACGGCGTGCTTGGATCCGGCGTAGGCGCCGGTGAACGGGTCGACGGTCAGGCCGGCGACGGAGGACATGAACACGATGCGCGCCGTGTGGTCCTTCCCCTTCGCCACCATCTGCTTGGCGATGCCCTGGGTCAGCAGCACTGGCCCGAAGACATTCACCTCGAACTGGCGGCGCATGACCTCGGCGGGAAGATCCACGGCGGAGCCGCCCTCCGAGATGCCGGCGTTGTTCAGCAGGACGTCGACGTCCCAGGACAGCGCCTTGCGGCGGTCGCCCTCGTCGGTGACGTCCAGCTTCTCGACGCGCAGGGTGACGTTGCGGTCGCGGGCCTCGGCCCGCAGCGTGTTGACCTGGGCGATGATCTCCACACCCGCGATGACGTCGTGGCCCTGCTCCGCGAGGCGCAGGGCGATCTCCTTGCCGAAGCCGCTTCCGGCTCCGGTGATCAGGTAGGTGTCCGACATGTCTGTGACCTCTTTCTGACGGATTGTCTTCTCTGGTCTGTGGTGTCTGTGTATGGCGGTGGCTGTGTCCGGTGCCGGTTGTGTCTAGTGCTGGTCCTGGAGCGCCGCTGCGGCGGCGGCCTCGGCGACGGTACTGTCCTGCTCACGGGAGCCGCCGCTCACCCCGACCGCCCCGATGACCTCGCCGTCGACGACGACCGGGAAGCCTCCGGCGAACACCAGTACCCGGCCGCCGTCGCTGAGCGCCATACCCCAGAACTGGCCGCCGGGTCGGCTGTCCTCGGCAAGGTCGCCGGTGGCGGACCGGAACAGCACCGCGGTGTGCGCCTTGTCGATGGAGTGCCCGATGCTGCCGAGCTGCGCATCGTCCATCCGGGCGTGGGCGACGAGGTTGCCGCCGGCATCCGCTACGGCGATGTTGCTGGGTGAGCCGATCCGGTCGGACTCCGCGATTCCTGCGTCGATGATCCGGCGGGCGTCGTCGAGGGTCAGTGTCTGCTGTGTCTTCACTGTCTGGCTGCCTCCTTGTCGGTTGCAGGACCCAGTGTGCGGCAGGACGCCATGCCCTGTCATGGCACTGCCGGTACCACCTTCCCGGTGACCCCGGTCCATCGCCGGTCGAACGTCCGGCCTGCAGCGGTTCTGACGGACCGGCAGCGCAACCTTCGGAGTGGCAGCGGTTCTGACGGTCCGGCAGCGGTAAACGTCGATCACCATGATGGTGAGCGACGTTTACCGCTGCCACGCGGACAGATCCGCTGCCAGCCGCTCCGCCGGCGCAGGCCGCGGCGGACAGCGGGCGGACAGCGGCGGTGAGTGGCAGTCAGTGGCAGTGACCGGCAGGGTGCCCACGGTGAACGACAGAAACTGCACTCCCCGTCACCGCTTCAGCGTCGTCGGCGGTGACAGGGAGTGCAGTATCAGACCCAGCACCAGGGCGGGGACCAGGACCGGGGCCACCTCTGCACATACGACGAAGGCCCCCGGTTTTCCGCCTAGTAAACGGTCCATAGGTGGTCCACAAACAGAAGTGCAGGCCACCGGTTTTAGCCGATGACCTGCACTTTCTTTCTTTGTAGCGGGGGCAGGATTCGAACCTACGACCTCTGGGTTATGAGCCCAGCGAGCTACCGAGCTGCTCCACCCCGCGACGGGTTACCGTGTGAGAACCGATCTCTGCGATCCGCTCTCTCGGCGACATGGGATAGTGTAGCCCACTCCCCCGGGGAACGCGAATCCCCTGCACAACCCGGTTATCCGGGCCATACAGGGGATGTCGACGGTCCCGACTACTTGCCGTTCGCGGCAGCCACCGCGGCGTCCAGTTCGTCGAGGGCCTTACCGAAGTCCTCGAAGGAACCGCCGGAGCGGGCCTTCTCGACCTTGTCCATCGCGTCGGTGATGCGCTTCATCTGGTCCGCAGTGGGCGCCTTGGCGTCCCCCGACGGTGCCGGGGTCGCCGACGACGAGTCGCCCTTGCCGCCGTTGCCGTCATTCTTGCCCGACCCGGCGTCCGAGGAGCCGTCCTGCTTCCCGGAACCGGAGGAGTCGCCGCCGGCCTCCTGCGTCGTGGTCACCGCATTCGCGTCGATGCCGACCTGCTGCAGCGCCTCACCGATCGTCGGGGCGTAACCGACCTGACCGTTGTAACTGACCAGCACGCGCAGCAGCTTCGGGAAGGCCGACGCCTGATCGGCGCGCTGCGAGTACACCGGCTCGACATAGAGGATCTGGCCGTCGCCGACCGGCAGGGTCAGCAGGTTGCCGTTGGTCAGGGTGTTCGTCCCCTGCAGCAGAGTCCGCTCACGGGCGATCTCGTCGGAGGACATCATGGCGTCCTGCGCCTGCTTCGGACCCTGGGTCTGGGTGTTCGTCGGCAGGGTCCGGACGTGGATCCTGCCGTAGGTCTGCGGGTCAGAGCTCACCGACATCTGCGCGGCGAGGAACTCACGGCGCAGCCCACGGAACGGGGTGATCAGCTGGAAGCTGGCCTTGTTCGTCTCCGGGTCCGTCGCCACGACGTGGTACGGCGGCTGGGCGAGTTCCTGGCGTCCCTCCGGCGCGGTCGGATCGGAGGGCACCGACCAGAAGGCGTCGTTGGTGAAGAACACGCCCGGGTCGTCGACGTGGTACTTGGCGATCAGTTCGCGCTGGACCTTGAACATGTCCTCCGGGTACCGCAGGTGGTTCTTCAGCTCGTCGCTGATGTCGCTCTTCGGCTTGACGACGCCGGGGAACACCCCCTCCCAGGCCTTGAGCACCGGGTCCTTCTCGTCGAATTCGTAGAGGTCCACGGTGCCGTCGTAGGAGTCCACCACGGCCTTCACCGAGTTGCGGATGTAGCTCACCGAGTTGGAGACCGCGCGCTGCTGGGCCGCCGGATCGTTGTTGGCGGCGTCCTCCGTCGCGGAATCGAGCCGGGTGCGCTGCGAGTAGGGCAGGTCGTCCAGGGTGGTGTACCCGTCGACGACCCACTTGATGCGGCCGTCGACGACGACCGGGTAGGTCTTCGAGTCGGTGGTCAGCCACGGGGCGACCTTGTGGACGCGCTCGCGCGGGTCGCGGTCGTACAGCAGCTTCGAGTCATCGCCGATGACGTCGGAGAGCAGCATGTTCATCGAACCGAACTTCGTGGCGTACATCGCACGGTTGAAGATGTTGGACACGTTCACTCCGCCGGACCCGTCGTAGGTGTAGCTGGAGTTGTCGGTGTCGTACTCGCGGTCGTTGCCGGAGCCGTCGTCGCCGACGATGGCGTAGTCCTGGTTGTCCCCGGCACCACTGGCGATCTTCGGGCCGAAGTAGATGCGCGGCTGCTTCATGTCGAGCTGCAGCTCGCCGCCCTGCTTGCCGTCGAGGTGCTGCAGGTCCGCCACGGTGTAGACCGGGTAGCCGCCACGGGCGGAGCCCACGTCACGGGCAACCTCGTCGACCTTGTTGGCGGGGGCGGCGATGAAGCCGTTGCCGTGGGTGTAGACGGTGTGCTTGTTGATCCAGTCGGTCTGGTTGCCGGACAGCGAGTTCGGGTCGATCTCGCGGGCGGCGACGATGAAGTCCCGCATCTGGCCGTTGACCGTGTAGCGGTCGACCGACAGTTCGTCGGAGAAGCCGTAGAAGTTCCGCAGCTGCTGCTGCTGGGTGAAGGTCGGGCTCAGGATGTCCGGGTCGAGCAGCCGGATGTTCGACAGGGTCGCGTCATCGTCGGCGATCGAACGGCGCTCGCTGGCCGAGCCCGACGAGTCGCCGCCCCAGTCGTTGTCGTAGGTGACCGTGTCGTCGGTGATGCCGTAGGCCTCACGGGTCGACTGGATGTTGCGGGCGATGTACTCCCGCTCCTTGTCGGCACGGTTCGGGTTGACGGTGAACTGCTCCATGATCGCCGGCCAGCCGACGCCGATCGCCAGGGAGGAGACGACCATGAGCACGACCGCGAGGGCGGGCAGCCGCAGGTCCCTGAGCACGATGGTGCCGAAGAACATGATCGCCACGAAGATCGAGATGACCAGGAGCAGGATCTTCGCGGGCAGCAACGCATTGATGTCGGTGTAGGAACCGCCGGTGAAGGTGCCGTGCTCCTTGTTCAGCAGTCCGTAGCGCTGGAACCAGTAGTCGACCGCCTTGAACAGCATGAACAGCCCGGCGATGACCGCCAGCTGCACCCGGGCGGACTTGCCGACGTGCGCCTTCTGGCCGGTGCGCGGGTTCCCGGTGCCGATGGCGCCGAGCAGGTAGTGGGCGATGAGGTTGAGGATGAAAGCGACGATGAGCAGGACGCTGATCACGCTGAGCACGAACTCGAGGAACGGCAGCGTGAAGGCGTAGAACCCCAGGTCCTTGTGGAACTGGGGGTCCTTCTGGCCGAAGTCACCGCCGGAGAAGAACAGTCGGACGGTCCGCCACCGGCCCTGTGCCACCATGCCGGCGATGACGAAGGCGATGAGCGGCACGATGACGAGGAGCGGACGCAGCGACTTGCGGATCGCGGTACGGTGCTCCGCCAGCGGCGAGGCCGATTCACCGTCGATGCCGAGGGCCCCGACGGCGTCCTCCACCGTGTCGGGGGCGTGGCGGGCGGTCGCCCGGTAGGGCGCGTAGCAGGCCGCCCAGGTGACGATCGCGGCGACGAGGCCGAAGACGACGAAGAGGATGACGCGCGTGGCGACCACGCCGAGGAAGACGTTCGAGAAGTCGATCGAGCGGAACCACAGCAGGTCGGTGTAGTTCGTCACCAGCACCGGGACCAGGAACACAAGGACGGCGATCACCACCGCGATGATCCCGATGATCTTCGACTTACGTCCCGGTTTCGGGATGTCTGGCATGGAGGGTATGGACAAGGTTGGGGTCTCCTGCGTGCGGTCTGCGTCCTGGGCGGTCGTGAACAGCACCTAGACTACCTGTCAGAACCCTGTCGGGGGCCACCACGCCCCCTGACCACACCATCGAACCGAGGATGAGATGAACGACAGTCACTTCACGACAGACCCCCGCCCGTTGAACGCCGCCGTGCGCGAGGCCGTCGATTTCGTCCAGGCTGAGGGGTGGGACCGGCCCGCCACCCTGTTCGCGCTCGTGCCCGCCCACCTCGTGCAGGACGCCCTCGCCGCCGGCGGACAGGACGCCGACCTCGACGGTGGTGCCCACCCGCTCACCCTCGTCGTCCAGGACGAGCTGCCCGACCACATCCGCCCGGGCTCCGAGGAACTCGGCGAGTACATCGCCACGGTGCGGTGGCCCGGCCCGGTCGTCGGCGCGGTCCTCGCCCAGGAGATCGTGTTCCGCAACTCCGCCGCCGGTGCCGATCCGGAGCCCCGGCAGGCGCGGCTGTTCACCGGGATCGTCGACGGCGGCCCGGAGCTGACCCTGGTGCAGCTGCGTCCCACCGAGGAGGAGCTGGCCGCCGACCCGTTCGGTCAGGACCGGGTCGAGCTGCTCGGTGGCGACAATCTGGCTCCCGGGGTGGTCGCCGCACTGCGCGAGACCTTCGAGGGCGAGGAACTGGACTTCCGGCAGTAGCCGGTGGTCGGTTACCGGCAGGTCTCGGGTGAACCGCCGGCGTTGTAGTCCTTCAGCGCGGTCACCGCGCCGTCGAGACTGTCGACCTTGAGCAGCGTGATGTCACTGTCGTAGTCCTTGCCCGCGGCCTCGGCGCAGTTGCCGGAGGGGACCAGGAACACCTCTGCACCGGCGTGCGCGGCGGCGGCGATCTTGTGGGTCACCCCGCCGATCGGTCCGACGGTGCCGTCGCTGTCGATGGTGCCGGTCCCGGCGATGAACTTCCCGCCGGTGAGCTCGCCGGGCGAGAGCTTGTCGACGACGGCCAGCGAGAACATGAGTCCGGCGCTGGGCCCGCCGATGTCGTTGAGGTTGTAGCTCACCCGCAGCCCGCCCGCGGGCTGGGCGACCATCGTCACCCCGAGGTAGCCGCCGTTGCCGTCCCTGCTGCCGGTCGAATCTCCGGAGTCCGCCTTCTTCAGTTCGTCGGGCATCTTCCCGAGGGTGACCTTCTCGGTCACGTCACGGGTGCCTCGGCGCAGCCCGAGGGTCACCTCGTCGCCCGGCTTGTAGCCGGCGACGGCGTCCGCGACATCGCCGGGCAGGGTGACGTCCTTGCCGTCGACGGAGGTGACGACGTCGTCCTGTTTGACGGTGCCGTCGGCGGGCGCGTCATCGGCGACCGCGTAGACCATCGTCTCCAGCGGGTGCTTCAGGTAGCTCATCGCCGCGATCGTCGCGTTCGATTCCGAGTTGGCGAACGCGGCGGCGTTCTGCCGTGCCGTCTCCTCCTGGGAGACGTTCGACGGGAAGACCTGCTCGATCGGCACGACCGTGTCATCGCTGCCCAGCCAGCGGCCCATCATCTGGGCGAGACTGAGGTTGTGGCGGACCGCCACCGTCGTCATGTTCAGCTGACCGGTCGTCTCGTCGAGTTCACCGGGCTTCGCGCCACCGATGTCGACGACCTGCCGACCGTCGACCTCGCCGAGGGTGTCGAAGGTGGGCCCCTCCCCTTCCGCGGCGAAGGGGACGGTGAGGTCGATGTCGGTCCCTGGGACCGACGGCATGCCCAGCAGCCCCACGAGGACGACGACCGGGACTGCCCCGGCGATGACGGTGCGGGTGCGGCGGCGCGCCCCGGAGGGGGTCTTCGTACTGCTGCTGCGGGAACTCACCCCGAACACTCTACAAGGAGTTCCCCGCCGACCCGTCCCCGCACGGGCCGGTGCGCGTCGCAGGTGCCGGGAGTTGTTCGCTGTCAGCGCACGCCGGACGGTGGGGACCTGCGGACACCGGAGGTATTCTCGGGACCATGAGTAACTTCGGTTTCGGTTTCCACGGCCCCGACGACGAGTCCGACGACGACCGGGACCGGGACGGCAACAACGGCGGTCACGGCAACAACAACGACCCGTTCGGCTTCGGCTCGAACCCCTTCGGTTTCCTGTTCGGAGGTCAGCCCGGCGGCGGCCAGGGTGGCCAGCAGGGTCCCGGTCTCGGTGACATTCTCGGCCAGTTCGGCGCCATGCTGAGCGGCTTCGGCAAGGACATGAACTCGCCGGACGCCCAGGGCCCGGTGAACTACGCACTCGCTGGACGCATCGCCCGTCAGCAGATCACCGGCGCCGCCGCGCGCGGCACCACGGTCAACGACAGCCAGGCTGTCGCCGAGTCCGTCCGCCTCGCCGAACTGTGGCTCGACGAGGCCACCGTGCTGCCCGCCGGTGCGACCGCCTCCGTCTCCTTCTCCCCCGAGCGCTGGCTCGAGGAGACCATGCCGACGTGGAAGCGGATCATCGACCCGCTCGCCGACAAGCTGGGGGACGCCGCCCTCGCCGGCCTGCCGGAGGAGGCCAAGGCCCAGCTCGGCCCCATGAAGGGGATCATCAGCCAGGTCAACGGGATGAACTTCGGGATGCAGCTGGGCAAGGCCCTCGGCGAACTGTCGAAGGAGGTCGTCACCTCCACCCAGTGGGGTATCCCGCTGGCCCAGGGCACCGTCGCCGCCGTGGCCACCGGCCGGCTCGACGCGCTGGCGGACAAGCTCGGGGCGGAACGCCGCGAGACGCTGATCTACCTGGCGGCCCGCGAGGCTGCGACTCTGCGCCTGTTCCAGCATGTGCCGTGGCTCGTCGAGCGGCTCATCCTCGATGTCGGGGAGTTCGCCTCCGGTCTCGCCCTGGACAATTCCGCGATGGAGGAGGCCATGCGCTCCTTCGATCCGGAGTCGATGAATGATCCGGCGAAGATGCAGGAGATGATGCAGAGCCTGCAGAGCTCGGATCTCGCCCCGAAGATCGTCTCCTCCACCGAGCACGCCCGCACCCGGCTGGGGACCAGCCTGTCGCTGGTGGAGGGCTGGGTCGACGTCGTCGTCGCCGATGCCCTGTCCAGCCGCCTGCCGGCGACGAACAGCATCGGCACCGCCTGGTCGATGTACCGCGACACCCAGCAGCCGGGCATGAAGCTCCTCGCGGACACCGTCGGTATCGACCTGGACGCCCCGAAGGCCTCGCTGGCCGCCGACCTGTGGTCGCGACTGACCACCGCCGTCGGCAAGGAGCGCCGGGACGCCGTGTGGAACCACCCCGACTTCCTGCCGGTGGACTCCGACCTGGACTCCCCCGCCGAGTTCATCGACTCGATCCTCGCCGAGACCGATTCGGCCGGCTTCGACCCGATCAGCGAGATCGAGAAGCTGGAGCGTTCACTCAACCAGGGTGACGACGACAGCGGCAGCGACGACGACAAGGACGACAACGGCGACAACAACGGCGACGGGGACGACACCGACCGGTAGTCCGGCCACCCGCGGCGTCCGACGGCAACGGGACAGGCGGCTCAGCCGTCGATGAGGTTCGGCACGAACCGGGCGTAGTAGTCCGTGACCGGCCCGTCCGACTCGCGGATCCCCACACCCACGGACTCCCCGTTGACCACCCACGCCCCCAGCACCGGATAGTTCGGTGCACCGTCCGGCCCGGGGAAATTCGGGATCTGCGTGTACTGCTGCCAGACGTGGCCTTCGGCACCGTAGCGTCCCGGCTGGACCAGGTGCTCGCCACTGTCGGCCCGGAAGATCTCGATGTTGTCGCCCTCCCGGCCGTGCAACGGCTTCTTCACCCAGGACGTCATGTCCCGCGGACCGTCGACATAGCTCGGCAGCAGGTTCTCGTGGTCCGGGTACAGGTGCCACATCGCCGCACCGAGGACCTTGGTCGACAGGAACATCTTCCACGCCGGCTCGATCCAGCCCGTGGGACGCTGCGCGGCGAGCAGCGGGCCGAACTCCTCGGCCATCATGTCCTCCCACGGGTAGAGCTTGAAGATGTTCTGGATCGGCTCGTCCGCCAGGTCGACGAACTCCTTGAGCGAGGCGTCCCAGCCGATGTCGCTCATGAGCAGCGAGGTCGTCCGCCAGCCCGCCTGGTCGGCACAGTCCCGCAGCACGGCGGTGTTCATGATGTCCTCACCGGTACGTTCCAGTTCGGTGTGGGCGAAGTGCATGCCGCCGCCGGGCAGCAGCAGGCGCAGCGTGGCGAACCGGTCCCGGATCGCCTCGAACAGGTAGTTCCACTGGTCCCGGCCCGGTGTGGCACCGTGCAGCGCCTCGTACCAGTACCACTGGCAGATGGCGGATTCCACGATGCCGGTGGCGGTGTCCGCGTTGTACTCCAGCATCTTCACCGGCTCGCCCGGCACCCCGGAGTACACCAGGTCGAACCGGCCGTACAGGTCCGGATCACCCCGGTTCAGCGAGTTCACCGCGTACTCCACGGCGTACTCCGGCAGGCCGAGGCAGCGCCAGGGGCTGCCGGGACGCCACTGTTCGTCGGCGAGGAAGCGGGCCGCCTCCAGCGCCATCCGGTGCAGCTGCTCCACCTGGGGTTCCAGCGCCTCGACCTCGGCGAGGGTGAAGACGTAGGCCGCGGATTCGTTCCAGTACTCGGTCGTCCCGCCGCCGGGCAGTTCACTGGTGGAGTAGGTCAGCCCCTGCGAGCGGATGATCTCCTCCCAGCCGTCGCGGGGCGTGCTGGTGATGCGTTCCATCAGCCGCCCATGCTTCCGCCGTGGCCGTGGCTGCCGCTGCCACTGCCGTGGCCGGAGCCGCTGTTGTTCTTCCCGTTTCCGGCACCGCCCCCGGAGGAGCCGAAACCACCGCGGGCGATGTCGCGGCCGCTGCCGCCCTGGCTCGGCGCCCTGTGCGTCGCCGCCCCGCCGGGGGAGGTCGCCGACCCGGTCGACTGCGGTACGGCCGAGCCGACCGCCGGCACGGTGGCACCGCGGTTGCCGCTGAGCAGCAGTGGCAGGAAGAACCACGCGGCACTCATGTGCGAATGCCCCACCCGGTTCTCGCACTCCTCGTCGGGGAGCCGCTCCTCGGTCTGCTGGTCGCGGCAGATCTGCGCGTACTCCTGGTCGTCGACCTTGTTGTCGTCGGAGGAGCAGCCGGTCAGTGTGGTCGCCAGGGCCGCGGTGACCCCCAGGGCGACGACACCGGATGCCCGGCGGCGGCCCCGTTCGCTGCTGTGTCCCATGGCCGCCGAGTCTACCCGGCGGCTACCCGGTCCCCCATCGGCCGTACGCCTCCAGGTAGCCGGTGGCCCGCTCGGCCTGCGGTGCCCGGTCCGCCCACTCGTGGAACTCTGTGCCGTGGTCGGGGATCCAGGTGTGCACCATCTCGTGGATGAGCACGGAATCCAGGACGTAGCCCGGCACATCCTTCAGCCGGTCGGAGATCCGGATCCGGCCTGATTTCACCGAACAGCTCCCCCACCGCCGTGACATGTTCGAGACCCACACCACGCTGGCGAAGGTCGCACGGTTCTCCAGGTACCGGTGGTTGAGCAGGGCGGCGCGCTCGGCCAGTGCGGCGTCCGACACGGTCTGCCCCGCGCCCGCGTGCCGTCTACGGACCCGGCCGACGAGGTCCTCGGTACTCGACCGCAGATCCTTCGCCGCCATGTCCAGCGGTGCGAGCACCACCACCCGGTCGCCCTCCATACGGGCGGCGATGGTGCGCTTCCGGCGCCCCGACAGCCGGATCTCCACGTCCGGTGCGAAGTCCTCGACGACGGCGCGCTGTGCCGCGGTCGGACGGCGCGGAGCTCGGGCCATGGGAACCTCGTTTACCTCAGTTACACAGACAGCAGGTCATTCACTCCGCTACAGTACCGGTAGCCGGAGAGACAACGGGGACCGGGGAATTTCGGGGGAACACGACGATGATCCGACAGTCAGGCACACACCGCGGTGACGGGGAGGGCAGAGTGCGCCTCCGTGGGGCCACCGACCTCATCCTGCGGCCCGGCGGGCATCTCCAGTTCGGGGTGATCCCCGCGCACAGTCTGGTCCTGCCGGTCCCCTCCGGTGTGCCTGTCAGCCAGGTGCTGCAGGTGCTGCGTGAGGTGCGGCGCCCCGTCGACCGGTCTTTCCTGACGCGCATTCTCAGCCACTGCGGCATCCCGCCGGTCCACGCACGCGGCATCGTCGACGAGCTGGAACAGACCGGGCTGCTCCGGGCGGACCCCACCCCGTACCCGGTGTACGCCACCGGCCCGGAACGCTTCACCCGACCGCTGGTCCACACGCTGCGCCGGCGTGGGGTGGCGGCGACCGGGATCGCCCCGACGTCCGACACGTTCACCCAGCTCGGATCGGATGCCCTGGTCCTGCTGGCGGGCCAGCTGTTCCCGTCGGCCGATCTCAGTTTCCAGCTGATGGAACAGCAGGTGCCGCATCTGACGTGGGGCATGGTCGACGGCCGGACGGCGGTGGGACCGTTGGTCGTGCCGGGCCGCACGCCGTGCCTGTCCTGCCTCGACGCCGCATATCTCGCGGCCGACAGCCGGTGGCAGATGGTCCGCGCACAGGCGACCGCCGGTGGCGCGCCGGTGGACACCCCCACTGTCGAACTCTCGGCCGGGCTGGCCGCCGGCGCCGTCCGCGCGCTGCTCCCCGACCTCCTGGCGCTGCAGGACGCCCGGATCAGGTCCGACGACACCGACGCCCCGGATCTCTGCGGTCGGCGCCGCTATCTCGATCCGGAGACCCTCGTCTCGACGTCCACCGAGATCACACGACGGCCGGACTGCGCCGCCTGCGCGCTCGCGGCAGCAGCGCTTTCCACAGCACCGCACCCCACAGCACCAGTGCCCCGACCACCATCATGACGGTGCCGCCGAGGTTCCCGTCCCCGTCCCCGACGAACCAGGACAGGAAGCCCGCACCCGCGATGACGGCCGCCACGGCGTAGACGAGGCCCGCCTGGGGCGAGGACACCGCGGGCACGGCTCCGTCGGATGCGGCATGGGCACCGCTGCGCCGCATGGCCAGCGCCGTCACTCCACCGTCGAGCAGGGCGATCACCGCCCCCACCGTGCCGATGACGGCACCGGTGACCGTCACGGGGTCCGCATCCGCGGCCACCCCGATGATCATCACCACGAAACCTGCCGTCACGATCATCGGCCACAGGACTGTCCTGGTCATCGCAAACACCTCCGGGGTCGAGGATAGCGTGGCCGGGGAAACTTTTCGGGGGTATCGGCTCAGCTGTAGTTCCGGACGATGCCGAGGATGTCCTCGCCGAACTGCTCGACCTTCACCGGGCCGATGCCCGGCACCTGCACCAGCTGCTGCGGGGTGGTCGGGGCCTTGAGCGCCACCGCACGCAACGTGGCATCACTCATCACCACGTAAGCAGGCACACCCCGCTGCTTCGCCAGTGCCGAACGCCACGACCGCAGCTCGGTGACCAGCACCTGGTCCATCTCCTTCGCATGCTCCTCGCACACGCCGAGGATCCGCTGTTCCGGGGTGGGCAGCCGGGTACCGCAGACCGCACAGGCGTCCTTCGGGGCGCCCTTCACCCGGCCGGGGCGGGACGCCGCCTCCCGGGCGCGCTTCTCGTCCCGTTCCTTCTCCCAGGGCACCAGGCCGTCGAGGAACCGGGTGCGCCGCCGATTGGCTTTCCCACCGGGCTGGCGGGCCTGCGACCAGGACAGCTCCAGGTGCTCCCGGGCACGGGTCACCCCGACGTAGAGCAGTCGACGCTCCTCCTCGATCGCCTCCTCGCTGTGTGATCCCTTCAGCGCGTAGCGGATCGGGACGGTGCCGTCGACGAGTCCGATGAGGAACACCGCGTCCCACTCCAGCCCCTTGGCGGCGTGGATGCTGGCGAGGGTGACACTCTCCACCTTCGGCGGGTTCTTCGCCTGGGCACGCTCGCGCAGCAGCCCGAGCAGACCGGCGAGGTCGAGGCCGGGCGTGGTCGCGGCGAGTTCCTCGGTGAGGTTGACCAGTGCCTCCAGGGACTGCCAGCGGGCCCGTTCCTGGGCACCGGTCGGCTCGGCGGGGGTCAGACCGACCGGGACGAGGGCGGCGCGCACCTGGCCGACGAGGTGGCCGGTGCCGGCGAAGGACACGTCATCCGCTGAACCGTCCGTGGATGTGTCGGCGGCGGCCGCATCCCCCGAGGCGATGAGTTTCGCGCGGGCCTGTTCGCGGCGCGCCGCCTGCCCCAGCGCGCTGACGGCCTGCCGGATCTCACCGCGCTGGAAGAACCCTTCACCACCCTTGACCTGGTAGTTGATGCCGGCGGAATCGAGGGCGTACTCCACCGCCGCGGACTGCGCGTTGATGCGGTAGAGCACCGCGATCTCCGAGGGCTTCACCCCGGACCGGATGAGCGCACCGATCCGCTCGGCGACCCCGGCCGCCTCCGCGGTCTCGTCGGGGTACTCGGTGAACTCCGCGGGCGGGCCGGCCGGACGCTGCCCCTCGAGCTGCAGCCGCGTGCCCGCCATCCGGCCCGTCGCCCGCCCGATGACGTTGTTCGCCAGGTCGACGACCTGCGGGGTCGACCGGTAGTCGCGGAACAGGCGGACCGTCGTCGCCTGCGGGTAACGGGTCGAGAACCGCAGCAGGTGCTCGGGGCTCGCCCCGTTGAACGAGTAGATGGTCTGGTTCGCGTCCCCGACGACGGTGAGGTCGTCCCGGTCACCGAGCCAGGCGTCGAGCAGCCGCTGCTGCAGCGGGGTGACGTCCTGGTACTCGTCGACGACGAAGGTGCGGTAGCGGGACCGGAACTCGTCGGCCACCCCGCGGTCGGCCTCGAGGGCGCCCGCCATCGACTGCAGCAGGTCGTCGAAGTCCATGAGGACCCCCTCGGGGGTCACCTTCGCCCGCTCGTAGCCCTCGAAGATCCGGACGAACTGTTCCGGAGCCACCGGGCAGTCCCGTCGGTCCGGGCCGATGTGGGCCGGATAGTCCCCGGGGGCGATGAGCGAGGACTTCGCCCATTCGATCTCACCGAGCAGGTCCTTGAGTGTGGTCTTGTCGGTCTGCACCCCGGCCGACCGTGCGACACGGGCGACGAGCGCGAACTTGTTGTCCAGCAGCCGCCAGGGGGTGTCCCCGACGATCTTCGGCCAGAAGTACTTCAGCTGGCCGCGGGCGGCGGCGTGGAAGGTCTTGGCCTGGACCCGGGCCACCCCCATCATCGTCAGGCGTTCGCGCAGTTCCGCCGCGGCCCGGCTGGTGAACGTGACGGCCAGGACATGGTCGGGGTTCACGTAGCCGCCGGAGACCAGGTGGGCGATCCGGTGGGTGATGGTCCGGGTCTTGCCGGTGCCGGCGCCGGCGATGATGCACACCGGGCCCCGGGGCGCGGTCGCGGCGCGGAGCTGTTCGGGGTCGAGCGCGGACAGATTCAGTTCGGCGAGGCGGTCGGTCACTGCGGGTTCGCCTCGGCGGCGGTGTCGGTGATGCGGCGGATGTAGAGGATCCGGTCGCCGGGCTCCACGGTCTCCGCCTCGACCGAGTCGATGCGGTACAGCTCACCGGAGCGCACCACGCCCAGCACGATGTCCTCCAGGTTCCGGGGGCTGCCGCCCACCTCGTCGTCGCCGACCATCCGTTCGGCGACGGAGAATCCCTCGTCCGGGCTGAGCAGGTCCTCCATCATGCCGGTGACCGACGGGCTCACGGTCGCCAGACCGAGCATCCGGCCGGCAGTCTCGGAGGAGACCACGACCGAGTCCGCGCCCGACTGCCGCAGCAGGTGGGAGTTCTCCGACTCCCGCACCGAGGCGACGATCGTCGCCGACGGGGCGATCTCCCGCACCGACAGGGTGATGAGCACGGCCGTGTCATCCATGTTGGGGGCGACGACCACGGCGCGGGCGCGGGTCACCCCGGCGAGTTTCAGCACATCGGATTTCGTCGCCGAGCCCTGCACGGTCACCAGGCCGCGCGAGGAGGCGTGGGTGAGGACCTCCGGGTCGCTGTCGACGACGACGATCTGCGACGCGGTGACGCCGTCGGCGAGCATGGCGGTGACCGCCGCCCGCCCCTTGGTGCCGTAGCCGACGACGACGGTGTGGTTGCGCATGTGCTTCCTCCAGCGACGGATCTTCAGCGATTTGCGGGATTCCTCGGTGAGCACCGACAGGGTCGTCCCGACCAGCAGGACCAGGAAGATGATCCGCATCGGGGTGATGACCAGGACGTTGACCAGCCGGGCGGTCTGGGTGACCGGGGTGATGTCACCGTAGCCGGTGGTCGACAGGGACACCGACGAGTAGTAGACGGCGTCCAGGTAGGTGCGGACGCCGGTGTAGCCGTCCCGCTCCAGGTACACCACCGTCGAGGCGACGAAGATGAGCACCAGGGCGTAGATCATGCGGCGGATGATCAGCCACCAGGGGCTCACCGGGGTGGCCTCCGGGATGTTGACGACCTTGAGCAGCGCGTGGGGCGGCAGCGCGTCGACCTCGCTGTCAGTGCGGAAACGGTCGCGGAAACGGTCATTCATCGCCGTGTCCTCCGATCCAGTCCGCCAGGTCCTCTGCTGACGGGAGTGTACCCGGTTCATAGGTCTCGTTCGACAGCACATAGTGGAAGCACGCACGCACCGCGTCCGGGGGAACGGTGACCCCCTGACGGCTGCTCAGCAGCTTCGCCCACGCGAGCCGGTAGACCGCCAGCTGCATCGACGCGTCCTGCAGGTCACGGCCGACGGGACGGCGACCGGTCTTCCAGTCGACGACGGTCCAGCCGGACAGCGGGTCGTCACCGTCATGGAAGACCGCGTCGATCCGACCCTCGAACAGATGCCCGGCCAGCGTCACCGAATAGGACCCCTCGACGGTCACCGGGGTGCGCGCCGCCCAGGTGCTGTCGAGGAACCGCTCCTTGAGCCGGGTCAGGGCCGGGTCTGCGAGGGTCGCGTCGGCGGCGCCCGGCAGTTCATCCTCGTCGAACAGCTGTCCGGTACCGGTGCCGAAGTGCCGCTCCACCCAGTTGTGGAAGGCGGTGCCCCGTTTGGTGTAGGGCCGTGGTTCCAACGGCACCGGACGGCGGCGACGACGGGCGAACTCCTCCGGGTTCCGGGACAGGGACACCGCCTCTGTCGCCGTCAGCCGTGCCCCGAGGGGCACCACGACTTCGGGGGCGGACCGGGCCGTGTACTCGCGGATGAGCAGTGCCGTCTCCCGGCGCCACTGGTCGGCGAGCGTGCCGGGGTCCGGGTCCGGTGCGGTGCCTCCGTCCGTCCCGCCGGTCGTCTCTCCGATCGTCACTCCGGTCGTCTCTCCTGCTGCGGTGACGAGACCGGTGCCGTCCGCCACACCGGGCTGCCGCTCGGTCAGCGTGGGCCGCGGCCACCGGGCCGGAGGTGGGGTGGGGATCACCCGGACGACGTCGGCGACGAGGTCGTTGCGTGCCGCCGGGGATGCCGGGACCATCACCGCATCCTCCCGGTGGTGCGGTCCCTTCTCCAGCCGTTTCAGCTCCGCCTTCGAGTACACCATCCCCAGGTCCGACCAGGTCACCACGCATTCCGGGGCCGTCGCCGCGAGCCGGTCGCGGATCAGGGTGAGTGCCACCGACGGGTCGACCGGCTTTTTCGCGGTGCCGTTGAAGGCCGCCCCGGAGACGAGGAGGACCCGTCGACTGCGGGTGAGGGCGACATAGAACAGCCGGTCGTCCTCCTTCGCGTCGTGCACGCCGAGCTGCTCCTTGAAGCGGTCCTCCGCCTCGACCACGCCCTTACGGTCCACCACGTCCGACAGGTCGAGCACCGGCATGCCGGTGGTGTCCGACGGGTCATCGGTGGCATCCCCGCGCAGTCCGGACGGCAGGACGCGGGCGTTGGTCGTCCACGAGGTGACGGTCGGCCGTTTCACGGCGTCCGCGTAGGTTGCCCGGGTGGCGTGCGGGACGGCGACGATGTCCCATTCCAGTCCCTTCGCCTTGTGCACGGTGAGCAGCTGGACGCAGTCGGTGAGGACCTCCACCTCACCGGCCTCGAGCCCCTTCTCCCGTTCCTCGGCCGAGCGCAGGTAGTCCACCAGGGCGCCCGGTGAGGCCGTGCTGAGGTCGGCGAAGGACCGCACGACCTCGGCGAAGCGGTCGAGGTGGCTGGTGCCGATCGACCGGCCGGGTTCGCGGTGGTAGCGGGTGAGGACCTCGGTGCGGACCCCGGTCATCTGCTCGATGTCGGCGATGAGGTCCGGCAACGGTTTCCCGAGCGACTGGAGGCGCAGATACCGCAGTTCGCGTCCGAGATCGGACAACCGTCGCACCCCCTCGTCACTCATCCCGAATTCCGTCATACCGCGCAGGTCGGCGAGTGCCTCCGCGAGGCCGACGGGGACCCGGGCGGCGTCCCGGTCGATCTCGGCGAGGCGGCGGCGGACGCCGGCCATCGCCGGGGAATCCCCGGGCTGCGGAGTGACGAGCGCGGTGAGGCCGGTGTTCTCCGCACCATCGACGACATCGACGGCACCGGCGCCGTCAGCGCCGTCGGCGGCATCAGCGCCCGGGCTGTGCTGCCGGTACCGCCGGTCCCGCTGCGACAACTGGTCCACCCGGCGCGCCAGGGCCTGCAGGTCCGCCGCCCCGATGTTCCACCGCACCCCGGTGAGCAGCCGGAGCAGGGCGATATCGTCGGCGGGATCCACGAGGATCCGGAGCGTCGCGTAGACGTCCGCGACCTCCGGGACCTCCAGCAGGCCGGGGCCCGCGGTCGTCTCGACCGGGACGCCGCGCTCGACGAGCAGGTCGTGGAGCGGGCGGGCCTCGGCGTTCTTGCGCAGCAGGACCGCCGCGGAGAACGGGGCGGCCCCGGCGGAGGTGTCCCGGTTGCGGTAGCGGTCCGCCAGGTCATCGGCGAGCCAGGTGAGTTCCTCCTCGCGGGTGTCGAACCAGGCGGCCTTCACCTCGCCGGTGCCGGCGCCGGGCCGGGAGACCAGCGGGGAGACCGGGGCACCGGTGCCGTCACCGGCATCGTCTCCACCGGCACCGCTCCCGCCGGCGCCGTCCGCCATCGACCAGCGCGAGACGGTGTTGGCCAGGTCCAGCACGCGGGCCGGATTGCGCCAGGAGGTCGTCAGTTCCAGTCGGGGTGCCGGCGTCGGTGCACCGTCACCGGCCGGGTCTGACGCCGGGTCCGCCACCGGGAAATCGGTGCGGAAGTGCGCGAGGTTCGCCGCGGTCGCCCCGCGGAAACCGTAGATGGACTGCATCGGGTCGCCCACCGCGGTGACGGTGAGGTCGGGGTCCGCACCGCCGCCGAACAGTCCGCGCAGCAGCACCCGCTGGGCATGGCCGGTGTCCTGGTACTCGTCGAGCATGACCACCCGGAACCGGCGGCGCTGCGCCTCCCCGACCTCGGGGTGGGCGTCGACGAGCTGGGCGGCCTTCGACATCTGCTGCCCGAAGGTCAGCAGGTTCATCTCCGACAGCCGGGCACGGTAGTCCGCGACGACGGTGAGCAGTTCCCGCCGGTAGGTCAGGGCGTCGCCGATGGCGGTCAGCCGGCCGTCGACACCCTTGAGCACCTTGCCGTCGCGGTCCGGCAGGCCGTCGAGTTCGACGGCGGTGATCCGGCATTCCTCGTCGACCTCGTCGGCGCCGGCGAGGTGGTTGTCCATGCCGTCGTTGAGTTCGAGCATGTCATCGATGATCGACGGCACCGACCGGTGGGTGGTGAACCCCTCGGTGCGGGAGAGCACCACGTCACGGGCGATCATCCAGCGTTCGGTGTCGGTGATGATGCGCCCGGCCGGCTCCATCGGCAGCAGCAGTCCGTACTCGCGGACGATGTCGCCGGCGTACGAGTCGTAGGTCGCGACGGTGGGGGTGATCGCCTGCAGTGCACGGCGCCGGGGGTCATCGGCCGGCAGGTCGTCGACGAGCCCGGACGCCGCCAGTGCCTGCAGCCGGGACCGGATCCGGACCCCGAGTTCCCGCGCGGCCTTGCGGGTGAAGGTCAGGCCGAGCACCTGTTCGGGCAGGACGAGACCGTTGGCGACCAGCCACACCACCCGGGCCGCCATGGTCTCGGTCTTGCCGGCCCCTGCACCGGCGACGACGAGAGTGGGGCCGGCAGAGGCGCCGATCACCGCCGCCTGCTGGGGTGTGGGGGCGTACTCCTGGCGCAGCCACTGCTGCGACAGTTCCACCGGGTCGATCAGGGCCGTCGGGTCGAGGTGCGTCATCTATACCACCTGCTCCCCGGCGCGGCAGGCCGGGCACAGGCACGCGTATTCGGTGCCGTCGCACCCGTCGGTGGCCGTGAAGGCCGGCCCGGCGACCCGCGCGGCGGCGGCCAGGGCGACCTCGCGGAACTCCGCGAGGTCGGCGTCGCTCAGCCGGCCCTGCTGGAGTGTCTTCACCGAGGCGGTCGGGACCCGCGGGTAGACGAGCATGGCCCCGTCCGCCTGCCGGCCGGGTTCCAGGGACATCAGCAGCTGGTAGGCCGAGAGCTGGGGGCTCACCGCGGCCTCCTCCTTCGTTTTCGCGTGTTTTCCGGTCTTGAAGTCGATGACGGTGGTGGCCCCGTCCGCGGCGGTCTCCAGTCGGTCGGTCCGGCCGGCGAGGACCACCGGCAGGCTGGTTCCGTCCGCGTCGGGCGGGGTCCGGCCGATGACGTGCTCGAGCTTCTTCTCGACCTCGACGGTGCGGCCGGTGCCGGCCCGGCCGGCCAACCAGTCGTGGAGGCGTTCCACCGCCTCCAGGCAGCTGGCGGTGAGCGGGGCGGCGGTCCACTCCGGTCCGTCGACGAGCCACGGGACCACGGTGGTGACGGTCTCCTGCGCCTCCCCGAGGGTCAGACCGACGGCGAAGCCCTCCGCCACCGCGTGGATCATGGTGCCGACCTTCATCGGCTCGGTGGTCGGGACGCTGCGCAGCCGGTCGAGGAAGGACCGCAGGTCGCACGCCGCGTCTGTGCCGGTCGGGCCGGTGGCCCCGGCGCCGAGGTTCTCCAGCAGCGTCGGACTGATCCGTACCGTCGGGGTGGCGTCACCGTGGCGGTGGGCGACCGCCGGGCCGGTGGACGACGGCTCCGCGGTCCCCCACCATGTCACCGGGGCTGCCCCGTAGACCCCGGCGGCGGCGAGCCGGGCGAGGTTGTCTGCGGCGGCACGCCGCTCGTGACCGGGCCGGCGGGGATCGCAGACCGCGTCGCGCAACTCGGCGACGAGGGGTTCGACCGCGAGGACGCGGGGCAGGGCGTCCACCGTCGCCTCGGTGGGGTGCGGCAGCGGTTCCTCCTCGGTGTCGGCGACGGTGTCCCCGTTGATCTCGTCGAGGAACCGGGACGGGACCGCTGCCTCGTCACCGGCGGAGGACACGGCGGTCACCACGGTGCGCCGGGTGGCGCGGGAGACCGCGAGGAGGAAGAGCCTGCGCTCCTCCGCCAGGGCGGCGGCGGACCGGGACACGGGCACCGCCGGGTCGATACCGCGGTCGGCGAGGTCCACCAGTTCCTGCTGACCGAACAGTCCGCCGACCGTCGGTCCCGCCGGCCAGGTGTCCTCCTGCACACCCGCGACGACGACGACCGACCACTCCCGCCCGGCGGCGGCGTGCGCCGGGAGGATCTCGACGGCATCGGGACGGACCCCGCGCCGGTCACGGCCGCCGGTGGGCAGTTCCTGGGACCGGACCCCGTCGAGGAAGGTCGTCAGGCTGATCGCCGGGGTGCGCTCCACCAGGTCGCCGGCGATGTCGAAGAGGCTCATCACTGCGTCGAGGTCCCGGTCCGCCTGGGAGCCCAGCGTGCCGCCCCGCAACGCCTGGGTCTGCAGTCGGGTGGACAGGCCGGTGGCCTGCCACACCTCCCAGAGCACCGCCTCCACCGATCCGCCGCTGTCGAGGGCGGCACGACCGGCGTCGGTGACGGTCCGGATCCGGGTGAGGACCTGCTGTTCGCGGGGGCCGAAGCGGCTGGTCCACCGCTCCGCCTCGTGCGGGTCCGCACGCCCGGTGACCACGAGGCCGACCGCCTCCATGGCGCGGAGCCCGGATCCGGCGACCGCCGGGGCGGCGGCGCGCTCCATCCGGCGCAGCATCACCGGATCGGCCCCGCCGATCGGGCTCTCCACCAGCCGCTGCATCTCGGCGACGGTGAGCGGACGCGACAGGGCGTCCAACGCCAGCAGCAGTGCGGCGACGAGCGGCTGCTCGGCGAGAATCACGCTCGTCGGGTCGACTTTCACGGGGACGCCGTGGCTGAGCAGGGCGCGGCGCAGACCGGCGATCTCCCCGGTGGACCGGACGACGACGGCGATACGGTCCCAGGGCACGCCGTCGAGAGCGCGGGCCCGGCGGACCGCATCGGCGACGACGAGCCGTTGTGCCGTCTCCGACGGCGCCCGGCGGATCTCCAGGTCCGGCACCGTCGCCCCGTCCGCGGACTCCCCGCCCCGCAGCGGCACCCGGGTCGGTGCGGCGGGCAGCCGGCGTTCCAGCCGGTTCACCGCCGTGACCGCCGACGCGCCGAGCCGGTGGGTCCGGGACAGGACGATCCGGTGGTCCGGGTCGGCGGCCATCCCGGTGAGGAAGTCCTCGTCGGCGCCGCGGAAGTGGAAGACGCACTGGTCCGGGTCCCCGGCGACCAGCGTCCGCACCCCGGGGACCGCGAAGGCGCGGACCAGGGCGCCGGACGCCGGGTCGAGGTTGTGGGCGTCATCGACGAGCACCAGCCGGATCCGGCGCCGCTGCGCCTCGACGACCGCCCGGCCGTCCGGGGTGCCGGTGAGTTCGTCGAGTGTGCGGTGCAGCAGGTCGGACGCGTTGAGGCTGTGTGACCCGGACAGCCGCTGGACCTGGTCGTACTCGCGGAGGAAGTCGCCGGCGGCGACCCACATGTCCAGCCCGTGGCGGTGCCCCAGTTCCGTCAGCCGCGCCGCGCCGATGCCGCGCTCCGAGGCGCGCAGCAGCAGGTCGCGGAGCTGACGGGCGAACCCCACCAGCGGCAGGGCAGGGCGGATCCGTTCCGGCCACCGGCCGGTCCCGTCCTCGGCCTGGCCCCGCAGCAGTTCCCTGATGCGCAGGTCATGGTCGGCACCGGTCATCAGACGTGGCAACGGATCCCCCCGGCGCTGTGTGACCGCACGCAGCAGGGCGAAGGCCCAGGAGTGCACCGAGCGCACCGGGGTCCCGGTGGCCGCGTAGTCCGGATCGTCGCGCAGCAGTTCGGTCAACCGGCCGCGCAGTTCTGTCGCCGCCTCCTTGGACGGGGTGACGACCATGACCCCGGCAGGGTCACCGCCACCCCGCAGGTAATTGAGGAGCGTGTCGAGCAGTAGCGAGGTCTTCCCGGTGCCCGGGCCGCCCAGTACCGCGTACGGCATATCCCGGTCGACCCGGTCGTCGCCGGTGACCACGGCGCCGGCGAGCCCCTCCCAGTGTCTGACGGGGCCCGACGTGTGCGCAGCGCCGGTGTCCAGCCGGATGCGGACGTCGTCTGCCGAGCCGATCCTGCGGCGCAGTTCGGCGTTGCGACGGGCCTCCTCCCGCGCCGCCGTCGTGTCCGCCGTCCCTGTCGTGTCCTGTGCTGTCCGGTCCCCCATGGCGTCCCCCACGGTCATTCCTCCGTCGTCTCCGGTGTCCGCCCGGCGTCCGTCTGTGCTGTCGTGCCTGCCGTATCCGCCGGGGCTGTGCTTCCGGAGTCATCTGTAGCACGGCCACCGGACAGCAACGGTTCCCCCGGGTCGGTCACGGGTGCTGAGCCGGCCCGGACCGCGACGATGTCGGCCACCCGGGCGAGTCCCGGCCACGCCTCGGCGGTGCTGTCCGGGAGCACTGCATGGACGAAGAGCCGGTAGATGACCGCCCGCAGCAGGATCTGGTCGAAATCGGGCAGGTGCCGCCACCGGTCCAGCAGTGCGTCCTCGGCATTGGCCCAGGCCAGCGCATCCACCACGAGCAGGGCGACCGACCATGCCGTCGGGTGCCAGGCGGGGACGAAGTCGACGACCGCCGGATCCGCGTAGCCGTCGTAGACGGTGCATCCCAGGGCGTCACCGTGGACCAGCTGGTCCGGGGCGGTCACCTCCTCGCGCAGCAGCAGCAGGCCGGCGGCCTTCTCCACCGCCGCGGCCACATCGTCGCGCGGTACCGTCGTCGGATCCATGACCGGGGCCAGTGACACGGTCGGGTCGTCGGCCCAGGCGGCGGCGTCCGCGGCGGCGAACAGTTCCGTGTCCCCCCAGACCATCGGGCCCCGCGACTGCGGCCCGTCGGCGACCGGCACCGGTGCCGTGAGGAAAGCCGGACGCTGCTCGTCCACGAGTGCCTCGTTGAACCGCAGGATCCCGGCGGCCGTCTCATCGAACCGTGGCGCACGGTGGCCGGACAGGAACGTCCGTGCCGTCCATCCGCCGACCGAGTAACGCCCGTCGCTGGACCGCAGCGGACGTGCCACCGACACCCCCACCGGCCGGATCCGGTCCATGATGCGCGCGGTCCAGGTGCCGCGTGCCGGATCGCCGGAGGGCAGCAGGACGGCCCGGTCACAGCGCCAGCCGTCACCCCACGCACCACCGAGGGCGACAGGGGTCGCGTGCGCCACCTGGAATCCCGTGCGGATGCTGTCCGGCGGTGGAGTCGAATCAACCATGGCGACCATGGTAGCCGCCGGGGGTCAGCGGTCGGCCGCCGCGGAACCCTCCGGGTGTGGCCAGGCGTTCATCCGGCAGGTGCTCTGTTCATCCGGGTAACTGCCGTCCTCCCCGTCGAGCCGCGCCAGGTCACGGTTGGACAGACTGAGTGTCTGCTGCATCATCATCGGAGCCAGCGCGCCGTCCGACGGACAGGGCTGGTGCCGGGCGTAGCCGATACCGTGGCCGACCTCGTGGTTGACGACGTACTGCCGGTAGGAGCCGAGGTCGCCGGCGAAGGGCAGCGCACCGCGGACCCAGCGGGCCAGGTTGATGATCACGGTGCCTTCACCGGCGGTGTCACCGGCCCCGCCGACGGCGCCGGAGCCGAGGAAGCAACTGGTCTCCAGGTCGATCTCGCTGCCGCACAACTGCGCGGTCGTCGTCGGCGTGGTCAACCGGATCCGCAGATCAGGGGTCTCGGGTCCGTGCACGCTGACGTGCCGGAAGGCGACCTTCCCACCGGCGATCCAGGACCGCGGGTCGGACAGGGTCGCGTCGACGGTCGCGGAGAAGGCGTCCCCGCCACCGAATGTGGCGGTGTCGGCGCCGTCCTCCACCTCGACCACGTAGCTCCAGGTCCGGACTCCCTCTGTGCTGTCTTCGCCGTCCTTGCCGTCTTTGCCGCCTGTGCTGCCCGCGTGGGCGCCCGGGGTGCCGACCCCGTGCCAGGTCTCCTTACCCTCCCGGGAGACCCGGGGGCCGTCGGGCAGTGCACCGACGTGGTCACCGGTCGGGACCCCGGGCAACGGACCGGGCGACGATCCGCCGGACGTCGCCGTCCCGACGACGTCCGGGGCTGGCCCGGCCTCATCGTCACCGGTGTGGGCCACCTCGATGACGACCATCACGCTGACGGCGACGACGAGCAGGAAACCGAGCACGGCGCTGGCCCCCATCCACCGGCGACGGCGCTGTTCGGCTTCGCGGGTCGCCCGCTCCTGTGCCGCGAGGGCCGCGTCACGTCCCGGATCCGTGTCCGGGCGGCTGTGCCGCACCGGCGGCACAGTGAAACGCTCCCGGTGCAGTGGACCGGGAGCGTGGTCGTCAGACCCCATGCGATCAGATGAACCCCACGGCGCGGGCCACGGCGGCGCCGACCTCGATGTAGGCGACCTGCTCGCGGACGACCACGACCACCGCACCCTTCGAGTCCTCGAGCTTCAGCACTCCGCTGTCCTTGCCGAGGAACTCTTCGACGCGGCCCAGGAGCGCGTCCCGGTCCTCGTCCTTGCTGTTGATGACGAGGTCCCTGGGGGAGCTGACGAAACCGACCTTGATATCCATACGGGTCTCTCCACGCCTTTCCTTAAGTGTGCTTTCGCGGATGTGAATACGCGCTGTAACGTGGACCATCATAGCGCCGCGCGGCTCAGCGCGGTGACCAGGCGGACGGTAGGAAAGGCAGACACACGATGGCGGACGAGGCCCGGCCCACATTCACGGAACTCGGGGTGGCCGCCGAAATCGTGGACGCTCTCGCCGAGAAGGGCATCGACCGTACTTTCGCCATCCAGGAGCGCACCCTCCCGATCGCGCTCACCGGCAAGGATCTCATCGGCCAGGCGCGGACCGGCATGGGCAAGACCCTCGGATTCGGCGTCCCGCTGCTCGACCGTGTCTTCGACGACGCGGACGTGACCGCCCCCGACGGGACCGTCCGTGCCCTCGTCGTCGTCCCCACCCGGGAACTGTGCATCCAGGTCGCCGAGGACCTGTCGGACGCCGCCGCGCATCTGCCGCTCACGGTGACCACCATCTACGGTGGCGTCCCCTTCGAGAAGCAGACCGAGGCCCTCGCCCACGGCACCGACATCGTCGTCGGGACGCCCGGCCGGCTGCTCGACCTGTCCCGCCAGCAGCTGCTCGACCTGTCCCACGTCGAGATCCTCGTCCTCGACGAGGCCGACGAAATGCTCGACCAGGGTTTCCTCGACGACGTCAAGGCGATCATGGCGCAGACCGCCCCGCACCGGCAGACGATGCTCTTCTCCGCGACGATGCCCGGGCCGATCGTCGCGCTCAGCCGGGGATTCATGGACCACCCGGTCCGGATCCGGGCGGACACGACCGACGCCCAGCCCACCCACGCGACCACCACACAGACCGTCTTCCAGTCGCACAAGCTCGACCGGATGAGCGTGCTCGCCCGGCTCCTGCAGACCCCGGGCCGCGGCCGCACCATCGTGTTCGCCCGCACCAAGCGGCAGGCGGCGATGGTCGCCAACGACCTCGCCGACCTGGGTTTCCGGGTCGGGGCGGTCCACGGCGACATGCGGCAGAAGGACCGCGAGCAGTCCCTCGCCGCGTTCCGGGAGGGCACGGTGGACATCATGGTCGCCACCGATGTCGCCGCCCGGGGTATCGACGTCGACGATGTCACCCACGTCATCAACTACCAGGTTCCCGAGGATGACAAGACCTATGTCCACCGCATCGGGCGCACCGGCCGTGCCGGCCACTCCGGCGTCGCGGTCACCCTCGTCGGCTGGGACGAGGTGACCCGGTGGCAGGCCATCGACGAGACGCTCCACCTCGGGCACCCCGATCCGCCCCGGTGGTTCTCCTCCTCCCCGGAGTTCCTCACCGAGTTCGGTCTGCCGGAGGGCATCGGTGACCGTGTCGGTAAGCCGCTGAAGGTCCAGGGGGCCGCGTCCGCCACCGCACCGGCACGGCGTCCCCGTCCCGACCGGGACCACGGCGGGCGGGATCACGGCAACCGTCGGCGGCCGTCACGGCGGTCGTCGCAGGGGACGTCACGGTGACACCTCCGGAGCGCCGGACCCGGCTCGATCTCGCGGTCACCGCGGTCATCGCCGTCATCGTCCTCGCGGTCGCCGTGGGGACCTGGTTCTTCTCCGACGCCCGGAACACCGACCACACCACCGCCGCGGTCACCGCCGACGCTGTCCCGGACGACCCCGCCACCCCGCCGGACTCGCTCACCGAGGTGTGGCGCACCCCCTCCACAACCCCCTCCCCCGTCGTCGTCGACGGCTCGGTCATCACGACCGGGAAACGCACCGTCACCGTGCGGGACGCCTCGACGGGCGACGAGATCTGGCACTACACCCGCGACCGTGACCTCTGCGGTGCCACCGCCGGCTGGTCCCGCGTCGTCGCCGTCTACCGGGGTCCGAAGGGGTGCGGGGACGTCACCAGCTTCAGCGTCGGTACCGGCGACTACGTCGATACCCGCTCCGGCCCCGGTCCGGACGCCGCCACGCACGCCGGCCTGTTCCGGTCACTCGACCATGTCGGTCTCCTCTCCGACGACCGGGTGGAACTGTGGCGGTCCGATCTGGTGCGCACCGTGGAGGCCGGCGAGCCGGGCATCCTGGTGAATCCGGGCACGCAGCCGACCGCGGGCTGCCGGTACATCGGCGCTCTCACCCGTAAATCCCTGCTGGCCACCTCCATGGACTGCCCCGGCAGTGAGAAGCGGTCGGTCAGTCTGCAGGACGCCGACCCCGAGGACGCGGGAACCCCCGAGGTCGACCACGACTTCTCGGTGCCCGCCGGGTCACAGCTGGTGGCGGTCGCCCAGCATGCCGCCCTCATCTACGTCCCCGCCGACAGCGAGGCTGACGGACACAGCGGGCACAGCGGGCACAGCGGGCACAGCGGAGACGGCGGGCACAGCGGAGCCGACGGGGCGGCCCGGTACCAGGTGCTGCGGACCGACGGCAGCTACGACGAATACCCGGCCGACGGCGCTCCGGCCGATCTCGGGCGGTTCACCACCGACAACGGTCTGTTCCTGCCGGACACTGCGGACCTGCCGCACCACATGACGTGGTTCGACGGTCACCAGGTCACCGGTTTCGGACCCGACAACCTCGACCCGCGGTTCCACGTTCCCGCACTCGGCACCGGTGCGGACATGGCCGGCCGCCTGCTGGTCCCGGTCGACGGCGGTATCTCTGTGGTGGACTGGAACGACGGGCATGTGGAACGGACCGTCCCGGTCGACCGTGGTGACTGGACCGGCCCGGTCTCCCTGCGGGTCCAGGGCGGGACCGTGGTCGAACAGCGCGGTGACGAACTGGTGGGGCTCAGCGGCGGGCAGCCCGGCTGACCCTGGCCCGGCCGGGGTCGCCGGCCAGGATGGTCGAATGTCGGCATTGCGCGACGTGGGGATGGTCGGACCCCTGCCGGACCATCCTCCGGTCGCGCGATGCGCACATCGGGGCTGCCTTCCCCGTTCCTTCTCCGACCCTTCCCCGACTTCATCACCGGATCCGGGTTTCCCGGGCCGGCCGAACGGAAATCGGTGACGATTCCGGGGAAGGACACGGAGAGAGGGAGGACGCGGGAAAGGGGACGGAGTACGCCTAACGGCGCCGCGTCGCCTTCGCCGACCGTGTCGCCTTCGCGTCCTTCGCGGCCTGCCGGATGTCGTACCGGCTGTCGATCCATTCCTTGGACGACGGGTTGAAGATCAGCCCGAAGGACAGGACGATCAGGACGACCAGGAGGATGCCCAGGGCCGGTTGACCGGACGTGAACATGCTCCACGCCACCGGGATGAGCACCAGGGTGGTGACCACTGCCGCGGAGACCCCCCAGGTCTTGCCGCGGAGGATGGCGATGCCGAGTGTCACGCACGACAGGAAGAAGGCGCACACGATCACCCCGGTGACCGTCATGTCCATCTTCACGTCCTCGTCGGCCTCGGGCGCGTCGTACCCGAGATAGGCGACGCCGAAGACGACGGCCGCGACCACGCCGCCGACGATCGAGACGGCCGCGAGGATCACCAGCGGATTCGGCACACCTGCACGGATGAACCGGTACTTCTCGGAAAGCATGGGATCATGCTACCTCCGAGAGTGCCTGCGACCGGCACGGCCGGACACCGAACGGACACCGAACGGACACCGGCTGAACACCGACAGCCCACCACCCTCGCGACCGGCGGAACAGACAGATCAGTCTGATAGTCCACCCTTACCTGAATCACCAAATCGAGAACCTGTGAGCTTACTCACTAATCCAGATTCAACCCTAGCGGAAGT
Source organism: Corynebacterium nuruki S6-4 (assembly GCF_007970465.1). Taxonomy (NCBI): domain Bacteria; kingdom Bacillati; phylum Actinomycetota; class Actinomycetes; order Mycobacteriales; family Corynebacteriaceae; genus Corynebacterium; species Corynebacterium nuruki. The sequence goes on along the minus strand of NZ_CP042429.1, from coordinate 3,055,815 downwards.
CGGAAAGACGTGCCATCATCTAACACGTAACAGTGAGAGGGACGTGAGGTTACGAGCGGATGAAATCCCGCCTCCCCCACTCCGATCTGTGGCCCTGACCGTGACGACATCCACACTCTACCGGTCGCGGCCGCACTTTGTTCACCCAGACTACCCGACCCGGATCACCACGGGTCCCCGACCGGTCCGTGCCACGCGGCCCCGGACGGCCACCACCCACCACACCGAACGACTGTACTGCGTCTCAAGGACGTCCCCTGACCGGGGAGAAGGAGAAGATCACCATGGACTGGCGCCACGAAGCCATCTGCCGCAGCGAGGACCCGGAGCTGTTCTTCCCGGTCGGAAACTCCGGCCCCGCACTCGCCCAGATCGCCAAGGCGAAGCTGGTCTGCAACAAGTGCCCGGTCACCCACGAGTGCCTCGCCTGGGCCATCGCCTCCGGCCAGGACGCCGGCGTCTGGGGCGGCATGAGCGAGGACGAGCGCCGCGCCCTGAAGCGCCGCAACAACCGCGGCCGCACCCGCCGCACCGCCGCGACCGCGTAGGTCGTAGGCACCGCAGAGCGACCGCACGGGGACCGCAGAGGGACCACAGCACGGTCGACAGGCCCTGACGGCAGGGGGGATTTCCCCGCCGTCAGGGCCTTTCGCTACACTGACTGAGTTACCCGGTGGTCACGCGGGTTCACCTCTGAGCACTCTGACCACCCGCCCGTCGAGTGTTAAGGAGGAGTCACCCATGAGCAAGCGTGGCCGTAAGCGCAAGGACCGCCGCAAGAAGAAGGCCAACCACGGCAGCCGTCCGAACGCCTGACGTTCGTGTCACAGCCCGTCCGTGAACGGCGCTGACAGTGGGCCCGGCCCGGGAATCATCCCGGACCGGGCCCACTGTCATGTGACGGGGACGCCGGACACGTCCCGGCGGCGGGACCTACCGGACGCCGCGCTCCACCCGGGTCTGCGTGACCTCCGTGGCCTGCACCGTACCGTCCTGCGTCGTCACCGTCGTCACCGTGGTGCACGACGACCGCAGCGCGGTGACGATCCGGCCCCGCAGTCCCTCGGGCGCCTGGCCCGCGCACCGGACCTGGAGGAGCTGCCGGACCTGCTGCTCGATACCGAGCTGCTCGAGGCACGCCGGACAATGCTCCACATGCTCCGAGAGTTTCTGCCTCAGGGCCTCGTCGCAGTCGCCGTCGACGTACTCGTACAGCACCTCGACCAGCCTGTCGCAGTCGGTCTTCGCCGGCTTCTCAGTCATGGTGGATCACGCTTTCGTCTTCTGTGTCGTAGCGGCTTTCGCCGTCTTCGCGTTCTTCCGGGACGCCCCGGTCCCCGCAGTCGTCACGGTCCCGGCGGCGTCCCCCAGCCCGATGCCCTGCTCCGCGGCGACGTCCTTCAGCTTCGCGCGGAGCTGCTTGCGTCCGCGGTGCAGTCGGCTCATCACCGTGCCGATGGGTGTGCCCATGATCTCGGCGATCTCCTTGTAGGGCAGCCCCTCGACATCCGCGTAGTACACGACCATGCGGTAGTCATCGGACAGCTCCATCAGTGCATCCTGGATCCGCTGATCCGGAATGCGCCGGAGTGCCTCGATCTCGGCGGACTGCAGTCCGGTCGAGGCGTGGGAGGCCACGTCGGCGAGCTGCCAGTCCGTCACCTCCTCATCCGAGGTCTCCTTCGGGCGACGCTGCGCCTTCCGGTACTGGTTGATGTAGGTGTTGGTCAGGATGCGGTACATCCACGCCTTGAGATTCGTCCCCGGGCGGTACGACCCGAAGGCCTGGAAGGCCTTCATGTACGCGTCCTGGACCAGATCCTGCGCGTCCGCCGGGTTGCGGGTCATCCGCAGGGCGGCTCCGTAGAGCTGGTCCAGCAGCGGTAGCGCGTCTTCCTCGAAGCGGGCGAGCAGTTGCTCGTCGCTGTCGTCGGTGCGCTTCACTGTGTGACTCATGGATCCTTCCTCATCAGCTCGGGCACGACCACGGGGGCCACTCCCTCCAACGGCCGACGGACCCCGGCTATTCCGGACCGCCGCCGTCACTCTCCCCCATTATGCGCGTCCGGCACCGGGACGACGAGGTCCGGACCGTTGTTCGCCACGTTCCCCACCGCCCGGGAGACCGCCGTCGTCGTCAGGGTCGCCAGCACACTGCCCTGCACCGGCCCGGCGGCCAGTGCACGCAGTGTGTCCGGGTCGCCGTCGAGCCAGGCGGCGGCGTCCCCGGCGCCGAGGACATGGGGCATCCGGTCGTGCAGCCAGGCGACCGGGTCCTGCGACGGGCCGGTCACCACCGTCACCCGCAGGTCGCCGTCGATCACCCGGCACAGTCCCGCGACGGTCAGCGGCCCGTCACCGGTGACGAGGAAGGGTCGCTTCGCGTTCCACTCGTACCAGCCGTCCATGACCACCAGGCACGGTTCGGAGCCGCGGAACGCGGGCTTGTCGAAGGCGGTCTCGCCGCGGGCGTTGAACAGCACCCCGGATCCGCCGGACAGCCACGGGGCCGGGTACCCCCAGCGCGCCGGCCCCAGCAGCGGCGTCCCGTTCCAGCGGCGGACGACGTCCACCCGGTGGGTCGGCGCGACATTCCAGCTCACGGCGGGCAGATCCGCCCCCGGCAGGACGCCGACCTGCTCGCCGAGCAGTCCGGAGACCGCACCCAGGTAGGTCTCGGTGGCGCTGAAGAGGACATAGCGGCCGCACATGCGACCGAGGATACCCGCGCGTGGGACAATGGCCCCATGAGCACGTCGCGCCCTGTCCCCTGGCCCGCCCCGACCACCGTCGCCCCGGTGCATGCCGAGGTCTCCGTCCCCGGTTCCAAGTCCATCACCAACCGGGCACTGGTCCTGGCCGCCCTCGCCGACGGGCCCGGGCAGATCGACGGTGCCCTCGACAGCCGGGACACCCGCCTGATGGCGGACGCCCTGGGCACCCTCGGCGCGACGATGACCTGGGACGGCGACAGTATCACCGTCGTCCCCGGCCCCCTCCACGGCGGCGAGGTCCGGTGCGGTCTCGCCGGGACGGTCCTGCGGTTCCTGCCCGCTGTCGCCACCCTCGCCGACGGGGAGGTCGTCTTCACCGCCGACGAGGAGGCGCGGCACCGTCCGATGTCCACCACCCTCGATTCTCTGACCGCGCTCGGGGCCGACATCGTCGGCTCGGGCGACCCGGACACGCCGCTGCCCTTCCGGGTGGTCGGCCACGGCGGACTGCGGGGCGGGGAGGTGCACATCGACGCCTCGGCGTCCTCCCAGTTCGTCTCCGGACTACTGCTCGCCGGGTCGCGCTTCGACGAGGGCGTCACCGTCGTCCACGAGGGTGCCGCCATCCCCAGCCAGCCCCACGTGGAGATGACGGTGGCCATGCTGCGGGAGGCGGGCGTGCACGTCGACGTGGAGTTCAACCGCTGGCACGTCTCCCCTGGCCCGGTCCGGGCGAGGCACCGGCAGGTCGAACCGGACCTGTCGAACGCCACACCGTTCCTCGCCGCCGCGGCCGTCACCGGCGGCAGCGTGCTGGTCCGTGACTGGCCGCAGACCACCACCCAGCCCGGTGACCAGTTCCGCACCATCCTGTCCGACATGGGCGCCGAGGTGGAGTACCACGCACACACCCGGTCGCTGCTGGTCCGCGGTACCGGGCCGCTGAACGGAATCTCCTGGGACATGCACGACATCGGGGAGCTGACCCCCACCGTCGCCGCGCTCTGCGCGCTGGCGACCGGGCCCAGTACCCTGTCGGGCATTGCGCACCTGCGCGGGCACGAGACCGACCGCCTCGCGGCCCTCGAAGCCGAACTGACCGCCGTGGGCTGCGGGGTGACCCAGACCGCCGACGGTCTCGTCATCGACCCGGCCCCGCTCCACGCCCCGGACGGCGCCGTGTGGCACACCTACGCCGACCACCGGATGGCCACCGCCGGTGCGGTGCTCGGACTCGTGGTCCCCGGTATCGTCATCGAGGACATCACCACCACCACGAAAACCCTGCCGGACTTCGAGTCCCGCTGGCAGCAGATGATCGCGGGTTGAGGAGCAGCATGGGCAGACGGCGCTACGACGAATCCGACGTCCGGGTACGCCCGGCGAAAGGGTCACGGCCACGGACCAAGGACCGCCCGTCCCACCGGGACGCCGCAACCGGCATGGTGGTGACGAAGGACCGCGGCCGCTGGGGCGTGGTGCTCGACGACGCGGATGCGGACGCACCGCCGGCGATCTGCATGCGGGCCCGGGAACTCGGCCGCACCCCGGTCGTCGTGGGCGACCGCGTGGCCGTCGTCGGAGACACCTCCGGCAGGGACGGCACCCTCGCCCGCATCGTCCGGTTGGAGGAACGCAGCACGGTACTGCGCCGCACCGCCGACGACAACGACGCCTACGAGCGGATCGTCGTCGCCAACGCCGACCAGCTGCTCATCGTCACCGCCGTCGCCGATCCGCCGCCGCGGGCGGGTTTCGTCGAGCGCGCCCTCATCGCCGCCTTCGCCGGTGGCCTGACCCCCGTGCTCTGTCTGACGAAGTCGGATCTGGCCGATCCGGCGGAGTTCGCCGCCGAGTTCGCCGACCTGGACATCCGGGTGGTCGTCTGCGGCCGTGACGATCCCCTCACCCCCGTCACCGACCTCGTGGCGGGCCATGTCACCGCCCTGATCGGGCACTCCGGGGTGGGAAAATCCACACTGGTCAACCGGCTGGTCCCGGACGCGGACCGCGCCACCGGCGATGTCTCCGGCGTCGGCAAGGGCCGGCACACCTCGACCCAGTCCGTCGCGCTGCGCCTGCCCGGCGGTGACGGGCGGGACCGTGACGGCTGGATCATCGACACCCCCGGGATCCGGAGTTTCGGTCTGGCCCACATCGAGCCTGACCAGGTGATCGACGCGTTCGAGGACCTGCGCGACGTCGTCGACGACTGCCCGCGCGGCTGTACCCACCTCGGACCCCCGGCCGATCCGGAATGTGCACTGGACACCCTCACCGGCGCCAGCGCCCGTCGGGTCGCTGCCGTGCGGCTGCTGCTGCGCACGCTCTACGACAACAACGAGTGGGAGCTCTAGCCCGCTGAGCGCAGCTCTCCGCCTGATCCTCCGCCCGGTCCTCAACCCGGTCGGTGCCGGTGCCGGGTTCACGAATCCGGGGGTCGGCCGGCTGCGACGGATGTCGGGTTCACGAATCCAGGCGCTGTCCGGGGACAGAAAAATCGACCTGTCGGTTCGTTCCGCGGAGACCGGAGCTGCCGTCCACATCATCCCGGTGGTCGAGTTCACGACCTCAGCGGGAAAAGGCGTCCGACGCAGGTCGACCTGAGCAGGGCGTCCGGCGCAGGTCGACTAGAGCAGGTCGACGAGGACGCCGAGTTCCTTGGCGTCGTACCAGCTCATGAGCTTGTCCTCGGCGTCGCCGACGGCGATCTCGGCGTCCTCGTCACCGAGATCGGCGGCATCGACCACCTCGACCGCGGCGGCGGTCGCCGCTTCATTGTCCTCGTCGTCGACGTGGATCGCCGCCAACTGGGCCACGGTGATCTCCGGCGGTGCCAGGGTGACGACCGACTCACCCTTCTCCGGGGTGTACGTCACCGCCTCAGCGGGAAGGTCCGCGGAGATGACGACACGACGGTGCGGGAACTCGCTGTCCCCGGCGGTGAGCAGGCGCAGTGACGCACGCGCCGCCTCGAGGAATGCGGAGTACTCGATCTCCTCGTCGTCCCCGGCCTCGTAGAAGTCACGCAGCGCGGGGGTCAGGGCGAAACCGAGCCCGGAGTGCACCGGCATCTTCTCCTCCCGGGCCAGGGTCCCCAACATGCCGAAGGTCGCCGGGACGTAGACCCGCACGGTGGACGTGTCAGCTGTGCCGGCCATGGTCAGAACGTCCCCTCGAGATCGAGGAGACCGGTGATCTCCACGATCGCACGGTCGAACTGCTGGTAGTACACGCCGATCAGCCCGGCTTCGACCGCACCCTTGATGTTGAGGATCGAGTCGTCCACGAGCACACAGTCGTTGACCGGCACATCGAGCCGTTCCGCGGTGATCTCGAAGATCTCCGGGTCCGGCTTGTCCACACCGACCTCACCGGACAGGACGACCGTGTCCACGTACCCGGCCTCCTGCCAGGTCCGGATCGGATCCGCGGCCGGACCACCCGGGTCGTTGGAGAGGATGGCGGTACCGAAGCCCGCCTCCTTCGCCGCGGTGAGGACCTTCCGCCAGCGGCGGCGGTCCTCCTCGGCGCCGTCGAGGACGCCGCAGTAGTCGACAATCAATGCACGCATATCCGCCATTCTGCCATGTCACCGCGCGCACCGCTCCGGCAGGCTAGCATGGCCGCATGGGGGAACAACCGTCACTCGCCCCGGTGCCCGGGCTCGTGTACCTGATGCGGCCGGTCGGCCTGCCGCACCCGCCCCGGCCACAGGCCACGCCCGTGGCCGGTCCGGACCTGCTGGGGCCGGCAGCCGACGATCCCGCCGCACGGGAGACGCTGCGGAACCAGGTCGCACGGCTGCTCACCGCCTGGTTGGAGGCCTTCGACGGCCGGCGGCCGGTCGCCGCCCTGCGGAACGGACCGTTCACCGTCGGCACCGTGGAGCAGTTGCAGCGCCAGATCCGGGCCGACCACCGGGGGACGCTCCCCCGGCCCGGCACCCCGTCCCGGCTGCTCCGTGTCCATCTGCCGCCCGCCCACCGTGGTCGACCGGCGTTCATGGGCAGCGTCCTGATCCACGACAGGGTGCGCGCCCTCGTCGGGTGCCTGGGCAGACACGGACCGCACTGGCTCATCGACGAGCTCACCCTGCTCTGACCCGGGCGGCGGACGCCGCACCGGCCCGTCCCGGTCCCCCGTACCGACGACGGCGCGCGGATCAGCCGCCGATGATGGTCTTCGGCACCGACTGGTCCTGCTGCTGTTCCTGACCGGTCTTGCGGTCCCCGGTCGTCGTGGCACTGTTCGCCAGCTGCTGGCGGACCAGGAAGAGCTGGCGGACCGTCTCCTCCTTGATCCCGTCGTTCATCCGGCGGAACATGTCACCGCCCTCACGCTGGTACTCGACCAGCGGGTCGCGCTGGGCCATGGCGCGCAGGCCGATGCCCTCCTTGAGGTAGTCCATCTCGTAGAGGTGCTCACGCCACTTCTGGTCGACGACGTTGAGCAGTACACCGCGTTCCATCCCGCGCATCTGCTCCTCGCCACCGACCGCGGCGACAGCCTCCTCCAGCTCGTCGTACTGCGCGTTGGCGTCCTTCTGCAGGGCATCGAGCAGCTGACCGGCGGACAGCTCCCCCGGCTTGCCGTACTCGGAGCCGTCGATGAGCTCCCGGGCGTTCACCCCCGGGGTGTAGAGCGCCTCAAGCGCCTTCCACAGTTCATCGAGGTCCCAGTCCTCCACGTAGCCTTCGGCGGTGGCACCGTCGACGTAGGCGGCGATCGTGTCATCCATCATCGAACGGACGTTCTCGGCGACGTTCTCGCCCTCGAGGATCTGCCGACGCTCGCCGTAGATCACCTTGCGCTGCTCGTTGAGGACCTCGTCGTACTTCAGGACGTTCTTGCGCATCTCGAAGTTGGAGTTCTCCACCTGGGACTGCGCGCCCTTGATGGCGTTGGTGACCATCTTCGAGTCGATCGGCATGTCGTCCGGCACGTTCAGCCGGGTCATCATGTTCTCCATGGCCTGGCCGACGAAGCGGGTCATGAGTTCGTCACGCATCGACAGGTAGAACCGGGTCTCACCCGGGTCGCCCTGGCGGGCACAGCGGCCGCGCAGCTGGTTGTCGATACGGCGGGACTCGTGGCGCTCGGTGCCCAGGACGTACAGGCCGCCGACCTCGCAGACCTTCTTCGCTTCCTCGTCGGACTTCGCACGGGCCTTCTCGATCGCGTCGTCCCAGGCCTTCTCGTAGGCCTCCGGATCCTCGACCGGGTCGTAGCCCTTCTCCCGCAGCTCGATGTCACAGATGATGTCCGGGTTGCCGCCGAGCACGATGTCGGTACCACGGCCGGCCATGTTGGTGGCGACGGTGACGGCCTTGAGCCGCCCGGCCTGGGCGACGATCTCGGCCTCCTTCTCGTGGAACTTCGCATTGAGGACGTTGTGCCGGATGTGGCGGGCGGAGAGCAGCTGGGACAGGTACTCGGACCGCTCCACCGAGGTGGTGCCGACGAGCACCGGCTGCCCCTTCTCGACACGCTCGGCGATGTCGTCGGCGACCGCGTCGAACTTCGCCTCCTGGGTCTTGTAGACCAGGTCGATGTCGTCGACGCGCTGGTTGGGCTTGTTCGTCGGGATCGGGGCGACGTCGAGCTTGTAGATCTGCTTGAGCTCCGCGGCCTCCGTCTCGGCGGTACCGGTCATTCCCGACAGCTTGTCGTAGAGCCGGAAGTAGTTCTGCAGCGTGACCGTCGCGAGCGTCTGGTTCTCGTTCTTGATCTCGACGTTCTCCTTGGCCTCGATGGCCTGGTGCATACCCTCGTTGTAGCGGCGGCCCTCCAGGATGCGTCCGGTGAATTCGTCGACGATGAGCACTTCGCCGTTGCGGACGATGTAGTCCTTGTCCCGGGTGAACAGCTCCTTCGCCTTGATGGCGTTGTTGAGGTAGCTCACCAGCTGCGAGTGCTCCGGCGAGTAGAGGTTGTCGATACCGAGCTGGTCCTCGACGAACTCGACCCCCTCCTCCTTCACACCGATGGTCTTCTTCTTGGGGTCGACCTCGTAATGGATGTCGAGGGTCATCTTCGGGACGATCCGCGCGAAGGCCGTGAACCACTGCGACGAGCCACCGACCGGGCCGGAGATGATCAGCGGCGTCCTGGCCTCGTCGATGAGGATCGAGTCGACCTCGTCCACGACGGCGTAGTTGTGGCCGCGCTGCACGAGGTCGTCGAGGGAGTGCGCCATGTTGTCGCGCAGATAGTCGAAGCCGAACTCGTTGTTGGTGCCGTAGGTGATGTCGGCGTTGTAGGCGTCCCGCCGTTCAGCAGGCTTCTTGCCCGAGAGGATCACGTCCGTGTCCAGTCCGAGGAAACGGTGGACACGTCCCATCCACTCCGAGTCACGCTTGGCGAGGTAGTCGTTGACCGTGACGACGTGCACGCCGTCGCCGGACAGGGCGTTGAGGTAGGCGGGGAGCACACAGGTCAGGGTCTTGCCCTCACCGGTCTTCATCTCGGCGACATAGCCCCAGTGCAGCGCGGCACCGCCCATGATCTGCACCTTGTAGTGCTTCTGGCCGAGCACACGCCAGGAGGCCTCACGGGCGGTGGCGAACGCGTCGAGCAGGATGTCGTCGAGCGACTCCCCCTTCTCGAGGCGTTCCTTCAGTTCCCCGGTCTTCGCCTGCAGTTCCTCATCGCTGAGTGCCGCGTACGCGTCCTCCTTGGCAATGACCTGGTCCGCGATACCGGACAGGCGCTTGACCGCCCGTCCCTCACCGAGGCGGAGAATCTTCGAAAGTCCTAGCACGTGCCGAATGCCCTTCTGCAGTAGGCGGTGATCCTGATCAAACCGCCAGTATACCGTGCCGTCCCCCGTCACCGTCCACCCCTGGACCACCCGACTGTAGGACAGATCACACTCTGTCGACCGGTGTCGGCCGGTGTCGGCCGGTGTCGGCCGGTGTCGGCCGGCACCCGGCCGGTCATGACAGACCGGGCCCCGGTCGACGCGACCGCGTCGACCGGGGCCCGGCGGGCGGGGGTCACCCCGCATGTCCGGTGTTCCGGCGGCTACTCGGCGGCCTCGGTGACCGGCGCCTTGAGGGCGATCAGCCCGTAGTCGTAGGCGTGACGACGGTAGACCACGGAGGGCTTCCCGTTCTCCTCGTTGACGAAGAGGAAGAAGTCGTGCCCGACGAGCTCCATCTCGCTGAGCGCCTCATCGACGCTCATCGGGGTGGCGGGGTGCTCCTTCTCACGGACGACCTGGCCCGGGAGGAACTGGTCCGCGTACGGATCGACATCGAACGGACCCGGGGTGGCCTCCTCCTTCTTCGCCTCGTCGACGAGCTCGGCGGTCGCCTCCCCGACGGACATCGGGGCGCGGTGCCCGGACAGCGCGATCTTGCGACGGGCCTTGACCTTGCGCAGCGAGCGCTCCATCTTGGCCACCGCAGCCTCGAGCGCGGAGTAGAACGTGTCCTCCTTCGCCTCGGCACGGGCGATGTGGCCCTTACCGGTGGCGGTGATCTGGATACGGTCGGACTCGTCGGTGCGGCGCGGGTTGCGCTCGTGCTGCAGCTCGACGTGGAAATAGGTGAGGGTGGGATCCAGCCGCTCCACCTTGGCGAGCTTCGCGTTCACACGCTCGGCGAAGTGCTCCGGAACCTGTACGTTCCGGCCGGTGATCTCGACCTGGGTCTCCGGGGCGGCAACGCCCTCGTTCGCGGTGGTCTGGTCGTTCTGCACAGCCATGCTCATCCTCCCGGATCATGTTCCGCCACCCACCGCTCCACGGACCTTACTGTCCCTGGACGGCTACGAGCCGGTGGCTTCGTTGTCACCCCCATAGTACCCAGAACGGACGTCAGATGCCCGTTCCCGGTACCCCGCACCGCCCCCGGACGGGGAACCCCGGACCACCCCCGTTCCCGTCCGGGAGCGATCGGCGCCGCAACGGATTCCGCCCCGGGTCCGCCCCGGGTCCGCTCCCGCCGCCGCCCGGCACCGCTCAGGCGTCCGCCACCACCACGGCGGCGACCGGCCGCAGTCCCCGGGCCGCGCACGCCAGGCTGAACTGCCGTACCGTCGCCCCGGTCGTGCTCACATCGTCGACCACCACCACCGTCGCGCCGGTCCGCGCGACCCAGGCGGCCTGCTGCGCCAGCGTCCCGGTGTCGAACCGCAGGGCCGCGGAGATGTTCTCCCGACGCCGGACCCGGTCGAGTCCGACCGAGTCCCTCGCCCCCTCGGCGAGCCGGCACACCTGCCCCACCCGCACCGTCCCCCCGCCGGCCGTCAACGATCCGGCCGCCGCCCGGCAGGCCCCGAGGACCACACAACCGCCCCGCCTCCTCGCCGCCGACGGTCGCGTCGGGGCCGGCAGCAGGAGCAGCGGTACCAGTCGCGGATCGGCGACGGCACCCTCGGCGACCAGATGCCGCACCGTGCCCGCCGTGACCTCCCCGAGGACCCGGACGGCGTCGCTGCGGTGGTGGGACTTCGCCGCCAGGACCACCGCCCGGTGCGGTCCGCCGTAGGGGCCGGCCGCGAAGGTCGGCGGCCAGTCCACCGTGCCCACCCGGTGGGGTACGGCGCGCAACCGGATCCGGCAGTCGGGGCACACCCCCTCCCCCGGCGCACCGCACCCCGGACAGTCCCGGCGCCAGATCAGCGCCGCGAGTTCCGCCGGCAGTCCCCCCATCTGACCGACCTCCCAGCTCAGTTGTCCCCGATGACGGGGAACGCCCGGTCGCCCTGCAGCGCGGGAACCTCCCGCCAGATGGCGTTCTCGGAGTCGGACTCGGACTCGTCGTCGTCCTCCAGCTGGAGCACGGCCCGTTCATCGAGGATGTAGGTCACCTTCCCGGTGTCGGTGACGGCCACCACCGGCGGGGTGACGTTCCGCGCCGACAGCCGGGTCGCCTCGGCCCCGTCGACGGCCACCGTCCAGACCGGCCCGTCGAACGCGCGTGTGCCGACCAGCAGGGACCCGTCCGGCCGCCAGCCGACCGACACCGTCGGCCCCAGTTCCCGGCCGACCTGGACCGGCGTCCCGAGCCGCACCGTGTCCGGTCCACCGTCCCTGCCGTCGCCACCGCCCCGCTCCAGGGTGCTGACGTAGACCTGCGCGTTGATGATCATCGCGACCCGGGTCCCGTCGCGGGACACCGACAGCACACTGATCCGGGGATCCTGGATCCCGGTCGCCTTCAACGACGACGAATCCACCTCCGTACGCGACAGCCCGTGGCCCGTGGCCTCCCGGGTGTACCGACGGAGCTTGTCACCGTCGGCGACCGCGTAGACCGTCTGGGAATCACCGGTCCAGCTCGGGCGGGTGAAGGAGTCCGCCTCGTCCACCGTCACCGGATTCTCGTCCGGCTTGCCGACCTGGAGCTTCCGCCTGTCACCGCTGCCGGTCACCGCAGCGACGGCCCCGTTGTCGCCCGCGACGTCCGCGGACTCGAATGTTCCGGCGGCCGTCCAGCCCGGCGTCGGCTGTGCGGTCCCGTCGGTGACCGTCACCAGGGAGCCGTCGCGCACCGCCCGCAACGGGGCGGACGCCACCGGCGACGGATCGAATTCCTTGACGTCACCCAGTGACCACTCGGACCGGTCACCGTCCTTGATCGGCGTCCCGTCCGCGAGGATGCGGTACGGGCCGCGGATATCGGACGCCGCCAGCGTCCACACGATCTGTGCCGCCAGCACCTTCCGGTCCTCGCTGCTGATGTCCGCGAGACCGGTGAGGTCCGCGGTGAACTGGCCGTCCGGACTGTCGGAGGTCCGCACCAGGTCGCTGGTCGGCACGGAGTTGACCACACCGCGGGACAGTCCCTCGCGCGGTCCGCCGGCGAGCAGCGAGACCAGCGCGGCACCGATGTTGCCCTGGCGGTTGTAGATCCACCGGCGGTCCGGGACGAGGAACCGGCGGGTGGGATCCAGGAAGTAGATGTCCCGGGCGGTGTGGGTCGCGGTGAAGTCGGTGCGGTCGAGGACGACCCCCTCCGGCAGCCGGGAGATCCGCCACTCCCCGTCCACCCGGGTCAGTTCCAGCGTGTCCTCGAAGGTCCGGGAATCGGGGACGTAGACCCCGCCGCTGCCGAGCCGGCCGACGATGGTGCCCCGCACCGTGTAGGAGATCCGGCCGTCATGGACCGCGCCGTCGGCGTTGAGGTCCATCCGGTCGAGGATGACGGTGCCGGTCGCGTCCTGCCAGGCGTCGTCCGCGCTCCGGGTGAGGAACGCCCGCGCCGCCTGGTGGTTGTTGCCCGGGTGGGCGGACGCCGTGAAGAAGTCGCGCAGCAGCAGGTCGGGGGCCCGCCCCTGCTGCGGGGAGGGGACATTCTCCTGGTACGGCGCCGACGCGTAACTGGACACGGCCTCCGGCGACGAGTCACCGGGGATCGTCGCGCAGGCCGAGACCAGTCCTGTCACCGCGACCGTCGCGGCCACCGCCATGATCCGTCGACGCTCAGTTCCCGTCACGGTCCTCACCCCGCACCTCCTCATCTGCACTGTCGGCACTGTCCACGCTGTCAGCACTGTCGCCACTGTCGGCACCGTCGGCGCAGTTGTCACCGTCGGCGCCGTCGTCGACCGTGTCATCCACGGCCCCGGAGTCCATGTCCGCCGCCTCCTTCAGGGCGATCCTCAGTTCGTCCTCGGTCAGCCCCTCGAAAGCACTGATGTCGACCCCGAAGGAACTGTCGGTCACCGCCGATCCGGCCGTGACATCCACACTGTCCCGCTGGTCGACGACGCCACCCACCGAATCCCCGGCATCCCGGTCGGAGGCCCCGAACACGGTGTCCGCCTGCTCGATCTCCTCCGGGTGTGCCACGGAGACGCCCGGTGCAGCATCATCGACCGCACCGGCGTCCGTGGTGTCCGTTCCTGCCGTGCCATCCGTGCCGTCCGTACCGGCCACGTGTTCCGCGTCCCCGGGACCGGCCGCGCCGGACGGGTCGGCGGTGTCGGCGGTGTCGGCCGGGTCGACCCGGTCAATCTCCAGCGGCAGCGGCGACGTCCGGACCTCGTCACCGGGCTCCAGCGGCAGGGTCAGGCGGAAGCACGCGCCGAGACCCGGCTCACCGGTCGCCTCCAGACGCCCGCCGTGCAGCTGGGCGTCCTCCTTGGCGATCGCCAACCCGAGCCCGGTACCGCCGGTCCGGCGCTCCCGGGACGGGTCGGACCGCCAGAACCGGTTGAACACCAGATCCGACTCGCCCGGCTTCAGACCCATGCCGTGATCGACGACGGAAACCGCCAGCGACCCGCCGCCGGTGCGCATCGCGACCCGCACCGGCCGCCCCTCACTGTGGTCCACCGCGTTGGCCAGCAGGTTCCGCAGGATCCGCTCGACGCGACGGGAATCCACCTGCACCATCACCGGCTCATCGGGGAGGTCGAGTTCGATATCGCAGCCGACGTCCTCGGCGATCGCCCGGACCTGCTCCAGCGGCGAGCGCACCACGCCACGCACGTCGACCTTCTCCAGGGAGAGGTTCGCCACACCCGCATCGTGACGGGAGATCTCCAGCAGGTCACCGAGCAGCATCTCGAAACGGTCGAGTTCCGCGTTCATCAGTTCCGACGCCCGACGGGTCACCGGATCGAGATCCTCGGCGTTGTCGTGGATGAGGTCGGACGCCATCCGGACCGTCGTCAGCGGCGTCCGGAGCTCATGGGAGACATCCGAGGTGAACTGCTGCTGCAGTGAACCGAAGTCCTCGAGCTGACGGATCTGGTGGGACAGGCTCTCCGCCATCTCGTTGAAACTGATGGCCAGCCGGGCGACCTCGTCTTCACCGTCGACGGCCATGCGCTCCCGCAGGTGACCGGCCGCGAACCGCTCCGCGATCCGGGAGGCGGTACGCACCGGGACCGTCAGCTGCTGGGAGAACACCCAGGCGATGACGACGAGCAGCACCAGCAGCACCAGTCCACCGGCCGACAGCAGGCCACGCATCAGCCCCAGCGAGCTCTCCTCGTTGTCCAGCGGCATCACCAGGTACAGCTCCACGCCCCGGATATCCGAGCTGACGGGACTGCCGACGACGAGCGCCTTGTGCGACCCGTCGGATTCCCTGACCGTGGTGTACTCGGTGGTGACCTGGCCGTGCTGCACGAAACGTCGGAGATTGTCCGGGATCGGGATACCCTCCGGGCTCGCCACGTCATTGCCCGCCAGATCCGGGGCGATGAGCACGGCCTGGTAGACGGTACCGTTTCCGGCCGTGGTGTCCCCCGCCCCGGAGGTGCGGTCGGTGAGCGCGGCGCGCGCCGCACCGATCCGCAGCGGCAGCGGGTTGGACGTGTCCGAGTTCCGGAACTGGGTCTCCACCACCGACCGCGCCCGGTCGATCTCGTCGACCGCCGTGTCATGCTTCGAGTCGAGGAGCTGCTGGGTCACGAAGCTCGTCAGGACGAACCCGAGAGACAGCAGGACCAGCAGCGACGACAGGAACACGCTGCCGATGACCCGCATCTGGATCGAGGTGCGCCACCGCTGGCGCAGCAGTTCCCACGCCCGGTCGAGGAAGGTCACCGGCCGCCGGAACAGCAGGCGTACGGCCTCCCGGGCACTCCCCGGCCCCATCTCCCCGCGGGGCACCGTGCGGGGATCGTGGGAACCGTGTCCCCCGGAGCCGTGCCGGAAGCCGTTGCCCCGGCCCCGGGAGAACGGCAGTGCGGGCCGGTTGATCCGGCGACGGATGCCGTGATGGCCGTGCCGGCCGGACCCGGCGTCGGACGTCGCACCGGGAACCTCACCGGACGCTGTGCCGGAAACTGTGCCGGGCACCGGACTGTCCGGTGCCGCTCCGGCACCACGGTCGTCAGTGGAGTCCACGGCGGCTCCTACTCCCCCGTCTTGTAACCGACGCCGCGCACGGTGAGGATGACGGTGGGGTTGTCCGGATCCTTCTCGATCTTCGAGCGCAACCGCTGGATGTGGACGTTCACCAGGCGGGTGTCACCGCTCTTGCGGTATCCCCAGACCTTCTCGAGCAGCTCCTCCCGGGAGAAGACCTGCCGGGGCCGGGAGACCATCGTCGCCAGAAGTTCGAACTCGATGGGGGTCAGCGAGATCGGCACACCGGCGCGGGCGACCTGGTGCCCGCCGAAGTCGATGGTGATGTCCCCGATGCGGGCGCTCTCGGGAGTCTCCTCCGGGGTGCGGCGCAGCCGGGCGCGGACCCGGGCCACGAGCTCCTTCGGCTTGAACGGCTTCGGCACGTAGTCGTCCGCGCCGCTCTCGAGACCGAGGACGACGTCGACCGTGTCGGTCCGCGCCGTGAGCATGACGATGGGCACCGTCGAGAACTCCCGGATGGCGCGGCAGGCGTCGATGCCGTTCATCCCCGGCAGCATGAGGTCGAGGAGAATGAGGTCGGGGTGCTGCTCCCGTGCCGCTGTCACGGCATGTTCCCCGTCGCCGACCGCGACCGTGTCGAAACCCTCCCCCTGGAGGACCATCGTCAACATCTCGGAGATCGCGGGGTCGTCGTCGACGACGAGAATCTTGGCAGCCATGGACACCAGTCTGTCACATCAGTGATGTCTGAGGGACTGTCAGGTCCGGCGCAGCCGCTCCCGCCGGCATCATCCGGGAAGGTGCCGGCTACCGCCCGTCGGCGGCGGGATCCTCCGACCCCTCGGACGCCACGGCGTCGGCGAGTTCGGCGAGCTGCGCGTCCAGGGCTCCCCGGTCGCCGCTGTTGTCCAGCACGAGCCACGGGGAATTCCACTGCGCGTCAGCCAGGGCACGGTAGGCGGTCAACGTCCGCACCTGCAGCCCGTTGTCCGCCTCGTAGACGTCCGGCTCCCGGGTGGCGTCCTGTACGGCCCGGTCCGAGACCCGGTCGGCGGCCACCTGGTCGGGGACGTCGACGAGGACCTGCAGATCCGGTGACGGGACGCCGAGCTGGTCGAACTCGAGGGCGGCGACCCAGCCGACGACGTCGCCGGTCACCGGATTCTGCTGCAGCCGCGCCGCGGAGTACGCCGCGTTCGAGGCGACCCAGCGGTCGAGCAGGACGACATAGCCGTCCGTGTCGAACCCCGCCAGGTCCTCGGCGACCTCGGCCCGGTCCAGGGCGAACAGTGTCGCCATGCCGTAGGCGGAATCGACGAGGTCACCCATCTCCCCGTGCAGCGCGGCGGACGCCAGCTGCGCGTGGACCGAGGCCTCGTAGCGGGGGAAGGCGAGCCGTGCGACCGGGACCTCCCGGGCGATGAGCTCCTTCTCCAGCGCCGTGACGACGGTGTTCTTGCCGGCACCGTCGATGCCCTCGAACGCGATGATCATGCGCGCCGGATCCTAGTAGCGGTAGTGCTCGGGCTTGAACGGACCCTCGACATCCACACCGATGTACTCGGCCTGCTCCTTGGTGAGCGTGGTGAGGTGACCGCCGAGTGCCTCGACGTGGATCCGGGCGACCTTCTCGTCGAGGATCTTCGGCAGGCGGTAGACCTCGTTGCCGTACTTGTCGCCGTTGGTGAACAGCTCGATCTGGGCGATCGTCTGGTCGGCGAAGGAGTTCGACATGACGAAGCTGGGGTGGCCGGTCGCGTTGCCGAGGTTCAGCAGGCGTCCCTCGGACAGGACCACGATGCTCAGCGGGTTGCCGTCGGCGTCCGGGAAGGTGAACTCGTCGACCTGCGGCTTGATGGTGATGCGGGAGACATCGGGACGGTGGATCAGCGAGGCCATGTCGATCTCGTTGTCGAAGTGGCCGATGTTGCCGAGCACCGCGTGGTTCTTCATCTTCTGCATCTGCGCGAAGGAGATGATGCCCAGGTTGCCGGTCGAGGTGATGACGAGGTCGGCCTCGCCGATCGCGTCGTCGACGGTGACGACCGGGAAGCCGTCCATGAGGGCCTGCAGGGCGTTGATCGGGTCGGCCTCGGTGACCTTCACCCGGGCACCCTGGCCCTTGAGCGCCTCGGCGACACCCTTGCCCACGTCACCGTAGCCGCAGACCAGCGCGGCCTTGCCGCCGATGAGCATGTCGGTGCCGCGGTTGATGCCGTCGATGACGGAGTGGCGGGTGCCGTAGCGGTTGTCGAACTTGGACTTGGTGACCGCGTCGTTGACGTTCATCGCCGGGAAGGGCAGCGTGCCCTGCTCGGCGAAGTGGTACAGGCGGTGGACACCGGTGGTGGTCTCCTCGGTGACGCCCTTGACGGACTCCGCGGCGTTGGTCCAGCGGGTGGCGTCCTTGCCGTAGACGCGGGCAAGCATGCGCAGGAAGGCCTGGTACTCGTCCGGGTCCTCGGTCGACGGCTCCGGCACCAGGCCGTTGCCCTCGAACTCCTTGCCGGTGATGACGGCGTTGGTGGCGTCGCCACCGTCGTCGAGGATCATGTTGGGCTGCACGTCGCCCCAGTCGAAGACCTGCTCCAGGCACCACCAGTACTCGTCGAGGCTCTCGCCCTTCCACGCGAACACCGGGACGCCCTTCGGGTCCTCCGGGGTACCGTCCGCACCGACGACGACGGCCGCGGCGGCCTCGTCCTGGGTGGAGAAGATGTTGCAGGAGGCCCACCGGACCTCGGCGCCGAGGGCGGTGAGCGTCTCGATGAGCACCGCGGTCTGGACCGTCATGTGGATCGAGCCGGCGATGCGCGCGCCGGCGAGCGGCTTCTCGTCGGCGTACTCGCGGCGCAGTTCCATCAGACCCGGCATCTCGTACTCCGCGAGCCGCAGCTGCTCGCGGCCCTCCGCGGCCAGCGACAGGTCGCGGACCTTGTACTGGAGGTCGCCGTTGTTGTCGACGGCCAGGTCCGCGACCGGGTCGAAGGTGAGATCTGCGGTGTCAGCCATGCGTGAATGCTCCTAGCGGGGGGACGGGGTAGTACGGGGACTACTTTTTCTCCACCACAGCCTAGCGCGCTCGCCGAGGTGACCCGCCGAGCAGGGTCCGGGACACGGCCGGCAGCCTCAGCCGCCGTCGGCCCCGGCGTCTACCACGGTGCCGGGGCCGGGGCCGGTGCCGGGCCGCTGTCAGCTCAGTGCCTCGACCGCCGTCTCCAGTCCGTCCGGCGCGTCGTCCCCCGTCGTCTCCAGCTCCCGGTCCAGCAACTGGAGCGCGACCGCTTCGAGCTCTTCGGGGCACTCCCCGATCCCGGTGCGGATGTGCGGGTGGGCGTCCACCGCATCGGCGGCGGTGAAAGGTGCACCCGACCAGATCGCCGCCACTGTCGCGGCACACAGCCCCGTCCGGAAGTCCGCCGTGCCCCGTCCGGCGTGATTGAGTGCCACCGTCGTGGCGTCCACCAGTGCGGCGACGAAGTCCGCCTGCTCGAGGTCGTCACATTCATCGAGGAAGTCCGTGGCCGCCTCGTCCGTGAAGACCGACTCGTCCCAGGTGCTCATCTCTCGGGTCCTTTCAACCGGGTCCGGCGGTCCCTCACCGCCGCTTGCGCCCCAGAATAGACGGCGTGCCGGGGTCGGGTCCGGAAGGTACCGACGGCCGGTCGACCCCCGGCCCGGGCGGAATGTGCTGTGCGCCATACGGTAGCGGGCCACTAATTTAGGTCACAAACTGGTCACGACGCGATCACGGAAAGGGGTTTATCTAGGACTTATGCCGTGCTACGGTAGAAGCAATTTCGTGACCATTTCGTGATACTCGGTGATCACCGGAAGCCAGGAAGGAGGGCGACCATGAACTACGACATCACCCCCGAGCCGCCCGCCGACAACGGGTCCACCACGCCCGGACGGGGTGCCGACGAGGGCACCACCGCACACCACCAGTCCCTCATCGCCGACGAACGCCGCGCAGCGCAGCGCGGCAACCGGCTCGTCGGTGCCTTCGCCGCCGTCGGCCTCGTCATCGCCGCCGGAGTCGGTCTCGTCGCCTGGCAGTCCGCCGGCCCCGACAAGCAGCCGTCACACCAGGACGTCAACGAGGCCGCCAACGGCCACAACGTGACCTCCACGGTCAGCGAGGCCACCTCGCGCCCCTCCCGCCCGTCGCAGGACCAGGGCCGCCCCCAGAACCAGGGCACCCCGGGAGCGGACCGTCCCTGGCAGGATCCGTCACCCCAGTCTGTCCCGACAACCGGTTACGCACCACTCACCGATGACCCCTTCCTCCCGCCGAACTCCTGGGACGGCGGCCACTACGTGAACCCGGGATCACCGGAACAGACGGCACCCGGTCCCCTCACGGCGAATGCACCGGCTCCGTCGGACACCGCGGACAGCCCGACGACAACCACCACTCTGACGACGCCGCCCACCTCCGACGGTATCGGGATCCCGGATCTGCCCGGCATCTCCGACCTGCCGGACCTGCCCGATCTCCCGGGCAGCGGAACGAGCTCCCCGGCGGAATCTGCCCGGCCCGACAAGCCCGTCAACCCCGTCAAGCCCGACAACCCGGACAGCCCCGCCCGACCCGGCATCGCCGCCGAACCATCGGAGCCGGCGGAGCCGTCTGAGCCGTCAGAGGCGACGGGGGCACCGGACACCGCGGCACAGGGCCACCGGACCGGGCCGCTCCCCGGCCAGAGCAGCCGCGCGGCAACGACCGGCGGCACCACGGACACCACCACCGCGCGCTGATCCCCCGGGACGGATCTGCCCCGGTCAGTCGGCCGTGCAGGTCGAACCGGTCACGCCGGTCATGTCTGTCACGCCCGGCGTCATCCCGCCGTCGCGATGAACCCCTGACCGAGCGCCGTGACCGACACCGGAGGACACGCCGCCGGAACCCACGCCGCCTGTCCCGGCCGCAGGATTTCGGGGACGCCGCCGTCCACCCCGTCGCCGGCGAGTTCCACACCCGTCCGGGTGGCCAGCACGACTGCCGGACCGCTGACCTCGACGGCGCGGCCCTCCTCACAGCGGCGCAGGGTGAAGTCCCGCACCGGGACCTCGTAGAAGCCGGTGGCGTCCGCGTGCCGTACCGGATCCGCCAACTGGCTGAAGTCCACGACCCGCATGAGCTCGGGGACGTCCACGTGCTTCGTGGTCAGTCCCCCGCGCAGGACGTTGTCCGAGTTCGCCATGATCTCCACACCGGTACCGTGCAGGTAGGCGTGCAGCTGTCCGGCGGAGAGGAACACCGCCTCCCCCGGCTCCAGCACGACATGGTTGAGCAGCAGTGAGATCAGCACCCCGGAATCGCCGGGATACTGTGCGGCCAGGCCGGCAGCCACCTCCGCGGCGCCGAGCATCCATTCCTCGACGGCCGTGTCCCCCGCCCCGGCACGCGCGGGCAGACCACGGCAGGCCGCCGCCACCGCATCGACCAGCGGAGCCTTCGCGCTCTCCGGGAGAGTGATCCAGGTGGTGACCAGCGCACGCAGGTCTTCATCGGCATCGGCACCGCCGAGGACGGCGGTGGTGCGGGCCAGCTCCGGCACATCGAGCACCGCCAGGAGCCGGCGGGACCGCTCCAGCGGCCGGAATCCGGTGAGCGCCTCGAACCGGGTGAGCGCGACAAGCAGCTCGGGCTTGTGGTTGTCGTCCTTGTAGTTGCGGTTCGAGGCGGTCAGCGGGACGCCCTCCCGGTTCTCCCGGTCGAAGCCCTCCTCCGCCTGTTCCTTCGTCGGATGGGCCTGGAGGCTCAGTGCCTGGTCCGCGGCGAGCAACTTCAGCAGGAACGGCAGCCGGTCGCCGTCGCGGTGCGGACCCAGCTGGCCGTCGGGATCGGCCGCGATGGCGTCCGCCAGGGACCCGTCCGTGCCGTCGAGCCGGCATGCGGCGGCGGGGTGGGCGCCGAACCACATCTCCGCTTCGGGATGGTCGGTCGGCAGTGGTCGTCCGGTCAGCTCCGCCAGGGCGGTGCGGGATCCCCAGGCGTAGGTACGGACAGTCCCTTCCACCCGGTGCACGGTCGCTACAGTCACAGTCGGTCCTCCGTCATCCACGGATGACCGCGAGGGCCTTGTCGACGATCTCCTGCACCCGCTCGTGGGTCTTCGCCTCGACGTTGAGGCGCAGCAGCGGCTCGGTGTTGGAGGCTCGGACGTTGAACCACGACCCGTCGGACAGTTCGACGGTCACACCGTCGAGGTCATCGGTGGACTCGGTCTCCGCGGCGAAGGCCTCGACGACGGCGCGGGTACGGTCCGCCTGGTCGGCGACCTCGGAGTTGATCTCCCCGGAGGCCTCGTAGCGCGAGTACGCCTTCTTGAGCTCCGACAGCGGCAGGTCCTGGCCACCGAGGGTCGCCAGCACGTGCAGCGCGGCGAGCATGCCGGAGTCGGCGTTGAAGAAGTCCGAGAAGTAGTAGTGGGCGGAGTGCTCCCCACCGAACACGGCGTGCTCCTCGGCCATCCTCGCCTTGATGAAGGAGTGGCCGACCCGGGTCCGGACCGGCGTGCCGCCCTTCTCGCGGATGAGCTCCGGCACCGCCTTGGAGGTGATGAGGTTGTGGATGATCGTCGCGCCCGGGTTCTGGTCGAGATAGCGCTCGGCGATGATGCCGCAGATCGCCGAGGGGCTCACGGCTTCGCCGAGCTCGTCGACGATGAAGCACCGGTCGGCGTCGCCGTCGAAGGCGATGCCGATGTCGGCCTTCTTCTCGACGGTGTACTTCTGCAGGTCGACGAGGTTCTTCGGGTCCAGCGGGTTGGCCTCGTGGTTCGGGAAGGTGCCGTCGAGCTCGAAGTAGAGCGGGTCGACCGTGAGCGCCGGCTCGGTGCCGAGCACGGCCGGGGCGCTGAGGCCGCCCATCCCGTTGCCCGCGTCGACGGTCACGGTCAGCGGCCGGATGTCCAGCGGCACGAGCTTCTTCAGGTAGGTCGCGTAGTCGTCGAGGACGTCCTTCTCCGAGGCGCTCCCCTCGGCCCCGTCATAGGCGGGGACGCCGTCGACGAGCATGTCGACGATCTCCGCCAGCCCGGTCTCCTGCCCCACCGGGCGTGCGCCGGAACGGCACATCTTGATGCCGTTGTACTTCGCCGGGTTGTGCGAGGCGGTGAACATCGCACCGGGGCAGTCGAGCGAGCCCGAGGCGAAGTACAGCTCGTCGGTGGAGGTCAGCCCGAGCGTGGTGCTGTCCAGTCCCTGCGAACGCACCCCCTCGGCGAACGCCGCCGCGAGGTCCGGGGAGCTCGGCCGCATGTCGTGGCCGATGACCACCGCGGACGCCCCTTCACCCCGCATGAGGTGGGCGAAGGCCGCCCCGGCGTCGCGGACGAGGTCCGCGTCGATGCCGTCACCGACGACGCCTCGGACGTCGTAGGCCTTGACGACGGAGGCGAGTGACTCGCGGGTCCGGGGTTTCCGGGGCGTCTCGCTGGAAGTCATGATCTGGTGCTCCTTTACGGTCGGGGTGACTCACATCGGGTGGGGTGAGGAATGTACCGGGTCATTCCTGCAGGTCGCGCACGGCGTGCAGGTGACGCGGCGGCGTGTGCCGCGGCAGGTTGCGCCGGGAGGGGTGGCGTCCGCTCGGCTGTTCCAGGTCCGCGGTGCGGACCACCCTCGTCGATGCGACGGGGTCCGGGGTCTTCCGCGGTCCGGTTGTGTCTGTCCGGCCCGGCCGGCCCGGTTGACCCGGTCCGTCGGCCTGCCCGTCACCGTCATCCGCGGCGAGTGCCTCGGCGAGGACCTGCATCTCCTCGTCGGAGAAGTCCTCGCTGACACCGCCGTCGACGTGGTCGAGCGTCCATCCTTCGGGGACGGAGAGCCGGCCGAGGTGCCGGGAACACAGGTCCCAGCTGTGCGGGTCACTCTGAGCATCGAGGGAGCCCACCGTCGCCACCCTGGCACCGTAGTTGTAACGCAGGGTCGCCACCGCCGGACGTCCACAGCCGGGTCTTGAACACAGTCGGAAGTCGGTCACCCGCCCTACTCTAGTGGATCGCCGCCCGCGCCTGTCGTGACCCGGCCGTGCCGTGTCCCCGGGATAGAATGACCGGCATGGACGGACACACCGGGAGCTTCGGTCACGACAGGTCGGCACGGTCGATCCAGCGCGACACCAGGGGACGCGGCCTGCGGGGTGTACTCATGCCCCGGCTGCCCCGGCAGCAGACCCGGTCGGAGAAGTTCGACAGCGCTGTCCTGGACGTCTACGCGGACGTCCTCGACCGGTTCGGCGACGAGCTCGACGGCCTCGACATCGCCGTGGACACGGTCCCCCGCATGCGGCTGGAGGTCTCCGCCCCCCGGTGGTCCGACGAAGTCGCCGCGGACGGTCCGGTGCCGCTGGGACGGCTGGTTCCCGCAGGTGTCGACGAGGAAGGTACCCCGACCCGCCCCCGCCTCATCGTCTTCCGCCGTCCGGTCGAGCAGCGTGCGGAGACCCCGGAGGAGACCGAGCAGTGGCTGCGGTTCATCTTCGCCCGGCTGGTGTCGACCTACCTGAACATCACCCCGGACCGGGTCGACCCCCGTCTCGACTGGGACTTCTGGGACTGACGTCCGGTCCCGGCGGCTACCCCAGCCGCTTCTTGAGGCGGCGACGCTCGCGCTCGGACAGTCCGCCCCAGATCCCGAACCGCTCATCATGTTCGAGTGCGTACTCGAGGCACTCGTCGCGGACCCCGCATGCGCGGCAGATCCGCTTCGCCTCCCGGGTCGATCCGCCCTTCTCCGGGAAGAACGCCTCCGGATCGGTCTGGGCGCACAGCGCCTGCTCCTGCCAGTCCTGCTCGACCGCCTCGAAGAGGACGTCGAAGTCGCTGGTGAGGTCCGAGTGGGGTGCCAGCGCGTCCGGATCGGTGTTCCCGACAACGAGCCGGCCGTTCCGGATCACATCCTCAGCGGACGACCCGTCAGAGACCGGACCGGGAAAAGCATCGGTCGGCTTGTCCACGCCACTCCCCTTTCCGTTGGTCGTCGGGCTGTTTCTTATGAGATTACACACGGGTAGTTCTCCCCCGTCAACCACACCGCCCTCGACCTACTGCCACTTCCGTCACATCCGTCACAGGAAACACAGTCGTGCTCCAGACGTGGAGCAGCTCGGACACGACATGTCCACACGCCACCCCCGCCCGGCACAACATCTGGGTGAAATTACCCTGCGTGGGGCGGAAAACCACAAGATATTGAAAAAATGTGGTCCGCCCCCGATCTGAAAGCCCCCCACCCCCCCCCTGTCCGGCGTCCCCCGGTGTCCCCGGCGTCCCCCGGCGCCCCTCGGGGAGTCCCGTCACACGTCGGGAGAGAACCGCACCCCGCCGTCCGGGATGACGATGCCGGGCCACACCCGCGCCCCGTCGACCAGTTCGCACCGGGCGCCGATGACGGCACCCTCACCGATGACGGCACCGGAGAGGTGCGCCCGGGCCCCGATACGGGCACCCGCGGCGATCACACTGTTCTCGATGATCGCACCCGCCTCGATCTCCACGCCCTCGAAGACGACCGAACTGTCGATACGGACGCCGCCACCGACCTCGGAGCCACGCCCCACCACGGTGCCGCCGAGGAGCAGCGCACCGCCGGCGACCGCGGCGGAACCGTCGACGAGGGACTCGCCGTGCCGGCCGTCGAGCAGCGGGGACGGTGCGATCCCCCGGACCAGGTCCGAGGAACCGCGCACGAAGTCACCGGGCGTCCCCAGGTCACGCCAGTACGCCTGGTCCACATGCCCGAACACGCGCGCGCCCCGGGCGAGCAGCTCCGGGAACACCTCGCGCTCGACCGAGACCGACTTGCCCGCCGGGATCGTCTCGATCACCTCACGCTGGAAGACGTAGCATCCCGCGTTGATCTGGTCCGTCGGCGGATCCTCCGTCTTCTCCAGAAACGCGGTCACCCGGCCGTCACTGTCCGTGGGCACGCAGCCGAAGGCCCGCGGGTCGGGGACCCGCAGCAGGTGCAGCGTCACATCCGCCTCATTGCGGGCGTGGGTGTCCAGCACAGCCTGCAGATCGGTGCCGCCGAGGATGTCACCGTTGAACACCATCGCACGGTCGTGGCGCAGCCGCGGCAGGACATTCCGGATACCGCCGCCGGTGCCCAGCGGTTCATCCTCGACGACGTACTCGATCTCCAGACCGAAATCGGCGCCGTCGCCGAAGTACTCCTCGAAGACCTCCGCCTTGAACGACGTCCCCAGCACCACATGGGTCATCCCCGCCGCCCGGATGCGGGCGAGCAGGTGGGACAGGAACGGGTAGCCGGCCACCGGGAGCATCGGCTTCGGGATCGAGTTCGTCAGCGGACGCAGCCGGGTACCCTTACCGCCGACGAGAATGACGGCGTCGGTCCCGGCGGCGAGATCGGACGCGGGGGTGTCAGTCATGGCCTGGAAAATTCCTTCCCTGTCAGGATGGGTGAGGGGCAGTCGGACGGACCTACGGTTGTCGGTCACCCGTCGCAGGGTACCGCGCCCACCGGACGCCGTCGTGCACCGCCACGGCCGGGGGCACCGGCGGTGCGCCCCAGTTGCGCCCTAGTTGCGCTCTGCCTGCCCTGTTCTCAGCGCCCGCTGTGCCGACCACAGCGCGACCGCACACCGGACCTTCAGCCCCGCCCACAGCACCCACCGCACCGGAGCCTGCCACCGGGCGTCCAGCCGGTCCGCCTGGAACCGGTAGGCACTCTCGTGGTGCGCCGGCACCGTGATCTCCGGGTGGGCCGAAGCCGAATGCCCCTGGGCGTGGGTGATCTCCGCCGCCGGGGTGAAGATGTTCTCCCGGCCCGAACGGGCCAGCCGGTCCCCCAGGTCCATGTCCTCCATGTACATGAAGTACCGCTCGTCGAAGCCGCCGATCGCGTCAAAGGCGTCCCAGCGCAGCAGCTGGCAGGAGCCCGACAACCACCCGGAGGTCCGTTCCCGGGTCATGTCCGCGTCGTCGCGGTACCGGCGGCTGAACGGGTTGTCCTTCCACACCTTGCCCAGCAGGGCATGCCCGATACCGGAGACCAGGGTCGGCACCGCCCGTGCCGACGGGTACACCGACCCGTCGACCTCGTGGATCAGCGGGCCGACCGCCCCGGCGCGCGGGTGGCGTTCCGCCGCCGCGATGAGTTCGTCGACAGCCCCGGGGTGGAAGACGACGTCCGGGTTGACGATGACGACGAACTCGTCGTCGATCTCCCCGGCGGCCCGGCGCGCCCGCAGTGTGTCGATCCCCCGGTCCATGCCCGCCCCGTAGCCGATGTTTCCGCCGGTGTGCAGCAGCTCGGCGAAGCTGTACTTCGCCTCCGCGGCCTCCGGGGCGCCGTCGGTCGACCCGTTGTCCGCCATCACGACCACCGCCCCCCGGTCGGTGGCCCCCGGGACGGAGTCCAGGAACCGGGTGAGGTACTCCCCCGGGGAGTAGGTCACGGTCACGATGCCGATCGGCGCTGCGCTGTCATTCACGGCTACCACCGTAAACCACGGGCCAGCGCGTCCCGCCACTCCGGCGGTCGGCCCACCGCCGCCGTCCACGGGGCGAGGTCGAGCACCGACCATTCCGGACGCGGCGCCGGTGTCGGGTACTCCGCCGTCGTGCAGGGCCGCACCCGCTCCGGATCGTGGCCCAGTCCCGCGAACACGGCGCGGGCGAGGCCGCACCAGGTCACCGGCTCCCCGGAGTTCGTGTAGTTGAGGATGCCCGGCGTGGCGGCGTCCGGACGCCGTACAAGATCCCACAGTCCCGCGGCGAGATCCGGTGCGTAGGTGGGACGCCCCGTCTGGTCGTCCACGACCTGCGGATCCACCCCGCGCCCGGCGAGCTCGGCCATCGTCGTGACGAAATCCTTGCCCGGTGCCGCGGGACCCGACCACACCCAGGACGTGCGCACCACCGTCCCGCCGGCGTCGAGCACACCCCGCTCACCCTGCTCCTTCGTCGCCCCGTAGACATTCACCGGACGCACCGGGTCATCGACCCGCCACGGCCGGTCCCCGGCGGGCCGGCCGGAGAAGACATAGTCGGTGGAGACGTGGAGGAACCGGGCCCCGACCTCCCGGGCGGCCCGGGCCAGCAGGCCGGGGGCGACGGCGTTGACCGCGGTGACCTCGGCCGCGTTCGACGGGTCCTCGGCCGCGTCGACGGCGGTGAAGGCCGCGGTGTGGATGACGGCGTCCGCCCCGTCGAAGAGCCGGCGGGCCGCGGTCATGACGGTGTCTCTGCTACCCCCGGTGAGGTCGAGTTCGCGGCGGGTCAGTGGCTCGGCGCCGAGGGCCACAAGTTCCCGCCCGACCTGACCGGTCGCGCCAGTTGCGATGATTCTCACAGGTGAATGATACGGCCGCGGCCGTGGCGTTCGCCCCGTCAGCTAGTAAAGTCTGCCCCGACCCGTGCCCAGAACCGAAAGGTGAACGATGAGCGACTCCACCGGAGGCCGCCACTCCAGGCGCTCCCGTGATTCCGGCGACCCCCACGATCAGCGGGGCGCGGGCACGCCCCGGGGCGACCGGCGCTCCCGGAACAGTTCCTCCGCGTCGGACAGTCGCACCCCGGGCACCCGCACCCCCCGCACCGTCGCCGGGGACGGTGCCGCCCTCGTCCACCGCCAGCTCGGCCCCACCCCGGTCAAGGTCGTCCTCGCGATCGTCGCGGTCCTCCTGCTCGTGACCGGCGGCTACGCCTATTCCGCCATCGGCCGGCTCGACAGCAACATCAACCAGGCCGGGGGTCTCAACCTCGGCGACCAAAAGGACGGCGCCACCGATATCCTCCTCGTCGGTATTGACTCGCGGACCGACGCCAAGGGCAACCCGCTGTCCCAGGAGCAGATCGACATGCTGCGTGCCGGTGAGGCGGACACCACCAGCACCGACACGATGATCCTCATCCGGATCCCCAATGACGGCTCCTCCGCCACCGCAGTCTCCCTGCCGCGCGACAGTTACGTCGACGGTGGCGACGAGCTGGGCAACACCAAGCTCAACGGTGTCTACGGCGGAACGAAGTTCATGAAGAAGGACGAACTCGAGCAGGAGGCCGCCGCCGAGGGCAGGGAGCCTGACGAGAAGTCCATCGACGAGAAGTCCACCCAGGCCGGCCGAGAGGCCCTCATCCACTCCGTCGGCAACCTCACCGGCATCACCGTTGACCACTATGCCGAAGTCGGTCTCCTGGGGTTCCAGATGCTGACTGACGCCGTCGGCGGCGTGGACGTCTGCCTCAACAACCCGGTCGACGAGCCGCTGTCCGGTGCGAACTTCCCGGCGGGCCGGCAGACCCTCGATGGCCAGGACGCCCTGAGCTTCGTCCGGCAGCGCCACGATCTCCCCCGTGGTGACCTCGACCGCATCACCCGGCAGCAGGCCTACCTGGCGAGCCTGTCGAACAAGATCCTGAGCTCGAAGACCCTCACAGACCACGGAATGCTCGACAGACTCAATAAAGCAATCGAGAGTTCGGTGACGATCGACTCCGGCTGGGACATCATGAACCTGGCCACCCAGATGCAGAATCTCTCCGGCGGCAATGTCACCTTCCAGACCATCCCGGTCACCAGCATCGACGGCACCAGCGACGACGGCGAACAGTCCGTGGTCACCGTCGACCCCGAGCAGGTGCACAAGTTCTTCGAGGATCTGCTCGGCGAGGACGGCGACTCCTCCGACAGCTCCGACTCCTCGGGCTCTTCCGGATCCTCGGAGTCTGCGGACGACAACATCCCGGACTACGACCCGGCCGAGACCACGGTCAACATCTTCAACGGCGGCAGTGTCGACGGTCTGGCCTCCCGCGTCGGCGACCTCGTTTCCGACCGGGGCTTCGCCATGGGCGAGGTCGGCAACCACGACGAGTCGGGGGTCTCCGAGAGCCAGGTCAACGTCGCAGACACCAGCGACCCGGCGGCCCGGGACCTGGCGAAGCGGCTCGGTGGCCTGGAGGTCGTCCAGGACAGCAGCCTCGCCCCCGGCACCGTCAGCGTGACCCTCGCCAACGACTACTCCGGCCCCGGTGCGACCGCGGACGACACCCGCACGCTCGACAGCTCCACGTCCGGCAGCAGCGACAGCTCCGGGTCCGGCAGCAGCAGCGGATCCGGGTCCGGCAGCAGCAGCGGCTCCGTCGGCACCCCGGGCACCATGGGGGACACCAGCACCGAGGAGAACAAGGACCCGATCGACGCCGGCGGCGACGGACTCATGTGCGTCAACTGACCGGCGGACGGAGGCCGCTGGTGCCAGGCCCCCCGGTTCAGGACGCGGTGCTGCGCCGGGTGGTGGCGGGGCCGCTGCGCGCCCAGGCCCGCGGCACGGCATCCGCGATACGGGACGCCGAGGTCGGCGCATAACCGTCGGGGGTCTCCGCGGCGACCGCCGCGGCCAGCGAGTGCAGTGCCACGGCCCGCGCCGCCGGGAAGGCCACCCGCGGGTACCGTGCGGCGTGTTCGGCCAGCAGCGCACCCGTGATCCCGGAGAGCACGTCACCAGAGCCCGGCGTCGCACCCCAGGAGGTCCCCGCATCCACGCAGATCACCCGGGTCGAGGGGTTGTCACCGTCCCGTCCGGCCCGCGCCCGGTCCACCACGACGGTGTGCCGGCCCTTGAGCAGCACCGCACAGTGCAGCGCCTCAGCCAGGGCCACCGTCGCGGCGATCCGGTCCTCGTCCGGGTCGGGGATGCCGGCGTCCACCGCAGCGGCCAACCGCCGGAACTCCCCGGCGTGCGGGGTCAGCAGGGTCACCCGGTCATCACGCTGTGCCCCCTGCTCCCCCGGTGACCGGGCGATGAGTTTGTCCCGCAGTTCTGCCCGCTCGGCGAGCAGGGTCAGGGCGTCGGCGTCGATGAGCAGCGGCTCGGGCCGGTCCAGCAGCGTGGCGAGTTCGGCGGCGGCGAGCTCCCCGGTCCCCCGCCCCGGTCCGACGGCCCAGGCCTGCACCCGGCCGGTCTCGGCGACCGTCGGCGACCAGATGACCTCCGGGGTCGCGCGCAGCACCTCGGGGGCGCCACCGCCGACGTAGCGCACCATCGCACTCGTCGTCCGGACCGCACCGGTGGTGGCCAGCACCCCGGCCCCCGGATAGGTCGAGGAACCCGCACAGATCCCCACCACCCCGCCGGTGTACTTGTCGTCGTCGGGGCCGGGCTCGGTGGGTCCCTCCAGCTGCGCGGCGTGCAGGTCGGGTTCGACCAGGCCGGACTCCACCGGGATGGCGGGGTCCCACCGGCCGCCGTGGTCGAGACCCCCGCGCACGTGCCGGGCGTCCGGGGCAGGGATGACCGCCAGCGAGAAGCCGACGTGGACGCCCGGCCCCCGCGACGACCACCGGTCGATCTCCGCGAGCCGGTCACCGATCGAGTCCCCGGAGTCCAGGGCGGGGTCGGCGAGCAACACCTGCCCGCACCAGGCGCTGACCGCATGGGCCCGCCGCCAGCCGCCGAAGGTGACGGTGACGTCGGCGACGGCATGGGACGGGAACGGCATGGCGGCTCCCACCAGCGGGTCGGTCGCCTCCACCGGGTCGGGGGTGGCACCGGTGTCCGCGTCGATGCCGGAGGGCACGTCGACCGACAGCAGCGGGACCATCCAGCGGTCGGCCATGTCCAGCACCACCGCCGCCTCCGGCCACACCCCGCCGGCCCCGCCCATGCCGAGGATCCCGTCGATGAGCAGCCGGTACGGGGCGGGCCGGTCGGCCCACAGGTCGTCAAAGTCGACCACCTGTCCCCCGGCCCCGGTGAAGGCGTCCAGCGCGGTCTGCTGTGCCCGTACCTCCCCGGTGGTCCGGTCGCGGCCCAGCAGCACGGCGTCCACCGACCACCCCTCGGCGAGCAGGTCCCGGCCGGCGTAGAGGGCGTCCCCGCCGTTGCCGCCGCCACCGACGGCGAGCAGGATGCGCGTCGCCCGGGGGTTCACCGGGGTGCGGGTCAGCATCATCCGGGCGGCGGCGGAGACCCCGGCGGCGGCGGACTGCATGAGTTCATCGGTGCGGGTCTCGGCATCCAGCAGCGGTGTCTCGGCCTGGCGGATCTGGTCGACGGTGTAGACGGTGGAGCTGTCCATGCCCCCACGCTAGCCGGACCGGCGGATGCCAGGCCGCTGCCAGCTCACCCCCATCCCCCGGGCATCCCCCGCACCTAGGCTGTCAGCCATGTCTACACTCACCGGCATGCCTGCCCCACGTGTCCCGCGCACGATCCCCGGCACGGTCGGGCGCCGCCGGCCCGCACCCGGCCGGACGCGGTGGACCTGGACCGCACTCGTCGGCTACGTCGGCGTGGTGGTGGCGCTGACGTGCCTGAAGTCCTTCTACTCGATCGGGCTGCTGTGGAAGCCGGAGAACCAGCGCACCCGCGAGCTGCGGCTCGTGCCGTTCGGGATCATCCACGATTCGTCGACGACCTTCGGCGCCGCCTTCGACATCCTCGGCAATGTCGCCTTCTTCGTGCCGGTCGGACTGCTGCTGATGAATCTCACCCGCCGGCTGTGGCTGACCGTGGGCGTGGCCGCGGCGGCCAGTGTGCTCATCGAGGTGACGCAGTACATCTTCCTGCTGGGGCGCAGCGATGTCACTGACGTGCTGTGCAACACCGCCGGCGCCCTGGTCGGCGCGGTCGTGTCGTGGCTGTTCCTGCGGGGCTCGTCGACACTGGCGCGCAGGTGGGCGACGGTGGTCACCGCGGTCACTCTGGTGGCTGTGGTGGTGTTCGCCGCGCTGGTGCTCCTCGGCCCGGTGCTCGGGAATCCGGCGGAGGTCGCCGGGTAGTCTGGCCGCCATGGATCTCATGGCGCCCTTTCTCGCGGCGGACCCGGCGTCCCCCCGCATCACGACGTACACCGACCGCGGGCGGATGGAACTGTCGGCGGCGACGGCGGCGAACTGGGCGGCGAAGGGCGGCAATCTCGTCGCCGGGGAGCTGGGGCTGATGCCCGGGGACACGGTCGCGGTGGATGCGCCGGCCGACTGGCTGCCCGCCGCGCTGGTGCTCGGCTGCTGGCGGGCCGGAGTGGCGGTGTGTTCACCGGCCTCCCCCGCGTTCGGGGACGCCGCGGCGCTGGTCACCACGGATCCGGACGCGCACCCCGACTTCACCGGTGAGGTGCTCGCCCTGTCCACCGACCCGTTCGGCCGGGGGGTGGCGGAATCCGGCGGCGAGGTGCCGTTCGGGGTGACCGACCTGTCGCCGGAGCTGCGGGTGCAGGGCGACCGCTACGCCGGCCCGGAGTCCGGGGCCGGCGAGGTGCTGCTGCGGGACGCCTCGGGTGCCGCGCTCACCGGTGCGGACCTGCAGGCCCGGGCGGCGGCACGGTTCGGGCAGGACGCCGTGCGTGCGGTCTCCCCCGCCTGGTCGGACACCGACGGTCTCGTCGACCGGCTGCTCCCGCTGTTCGTCGGCGGATCGGTGGTCGTCAGCACCGACGGTGCCGCGGCCCGGCTGGCCCATCTCGCCGAGGTGGAACGCGGCACGGTCGCAGACTGAGCCGGCCTCAGTCGATGCCGATGACGGCGGTGACCAGGTCACGCGCCTGCGACAGCGGATGCTCGGCGAAGCGGGCGTCGTACTCCCGGTCCTCCGAGAGGTTCGCCAGCAGGTAGCCGTCGGCCGGGGTCAGGGACGGGTCGTAGGGGTCGACGAACCAGCCGACGAGTCCCCCGTCGGTGATCTCGATGGCTCCCTCGCGGCGCTTGAGGTCCATCACCGCGGCGTCCCGCAGCCCGGTGACGCCGGTCTCGGTGAAGAAGCCCTGGATCTGCCAGGGTTCGAGGTACTCGCCGTTGTCCACCGCCAGGTGCAGGGTGAGGTTGTACTGCATCCCGGCGCCGGTCCCGGAGCCGTCCCCCTCGTCCGGCGGGAGGGTCTTGACGATGGTGTAGACGATGACGTCCCCGGCGGGGGTCTCCCCCGCGTCCGCCTCGACGAGTCCGGCGTGGAACTCCCGCAGGCTCGGGCGGATGCCGGCGACGACCTCGTCCCGGTCCACCGGCATCATCTGGGAGGTCAGTGGCGCGATCGTCACCACCGCGTTGCTCCCGGCGAGCTGGTAGCCCACCGCGACGGTGCCCGGGGCGTCCTCCGGGAGGGTGTTGAGCATCTCCCAGTCGTCGGGGAGGTGCAGGGTGCGGCCGGTCTGTCCGAGCGGGATGTCCATGCCGCCAGGCTACCGGGTGGCTCAGCGGACGTCGGCGCGGTGGTTGCGCCACAGGCCGACGGCGCTGAGGACGACGAACCAGGCGACGATCACCAGGTAGCAGGCGGCGGTGCCCAGGCCGAGGCCCAGCGGGTCCTCCCCGGACATGAGCTGGTTCATCCGCTGCCCGGGGGCGACGGCGGCGAGCGGGCGGAAGATGTCGATGTGTTCGGCGGCCATGCCGAGCATCCCGTCGATGACGAGCAGCCACGCCACCGGCACGGCGACCGCGGCCACCTGGGAGCGGATGATGCAGGCCAGGCCGACGGTCATCGCGGCGAACAGGACCGAGGTCACCAGCCCGACGACCGGCAGGTGCGTAGCCGTGCCGAGGGCCAGGGTGCCGCCGAGGGCTGCGCCGACGCCGACGGCCAGGACGGTGCCGACCACGAAGGTGACGGCGATGAAGACCGTGGTGACGAGTATTTTCGCGGCGACCCACTGCCAGCGGCGTGCCTGGGTGAGGAATGCCTGGGCGTGCAGGTGGTTGCGGATGTCGCCGGCGGTGGTGGCGGCGGCGAAGATCACGGCGATGAGCTGGAAGATCTGCAGGCCGAACAGGATGGTGGACCAGTCCATGTCGGTGCCGTGTTTGCCGAAGATGCCGATGAGGGTGACCGGGCCGAACAGGGAGCCGGTGAGCAGGACGGCGTACACGGCGGAGGCGCGGACGCTGAACAGTTTCGTCGTCTCGGCGTGGACGGCGCGGATGAATGTGGTCAGGGTAGACTGCGTGGACAGGGTGGACGGGGTGGACATGACGGTCAGTTCCTTCCGGCGGTGGCGGTTTCGGTGCGGTACTCCTGGGCGTCCGCGGTGGCGGCGAGGAACCTGGATTCCAGGTCGGCGGTCTCGGCGCGCAGCCCGGTGACCGGGACGGACGCCGCCAGGGCGATCTCGGCGACGGCCCGGCGGACCTCGGCGTCGGTGCCGCCGTCGGGGATCTCGACGGTGAGGTCGGCGGACGGACGGTCCCCGCCCCCGGTCCCAAAGGCGGCGGCGAAACCGGCGTCGCGCAGCCGGGTGCCCAATGATTCGCTGAACTGCGGTGAGGGGGTTTCGACCAGGACGTGGCTGCCGCCGGCGAGGAACTCGTCCATGGTGTACTCGCCGATCATCCGACCGCGGCCGATGACGACGAGGCGGTCGGCGGTGAGCTGCATCTCCGACAGCAGGTGGGAGGAGACGAGGACGGCACGGCCCTGGGCCGCCAGCGTGCGGATGGTGTGACGCATCCAGCTGACGCCCTCCGGGTCGAGGCCGTTGACGGGTTCGTCGAGGATGAGGTGCTTCGGATCGCCGAGCAGGGCGCCGGCGAGGCCGAGGCGCTGCTTCATGCCGAGCGAGTAGCCGCCCACTTTCTTGGACGCCGCCTCGGTGAGCCCGACGATCGCGAGGCACTCCTCGACCCGGCGGTCGGGAATGCCGGCGCCGCGGGCGAGGACGCGCAGGTGGGACCGTCCGCTGCGGGCGGGGCTGAACCAGCCGGCGTCGAGCAGGGCGCCGGCGACGGAGGACTTGTCGGGCAGGGCGGTGAAGTCGCTGCCGTCGACGGTGACGGTGCCGGAGCTGGGTCGGTCGAGGCCGAGGATGCAGCGCATCGTGGTGGATTTGCCGGAGCCGTTGGGGCCGAGGAAGCCGGTGACGGTGGCATCGGGGACGGTGAAGGAGAGGTCGGTGACGGCTTCTTTCCTGCCGTACCTCTTGTGCAGGTCGGTGACGGTGATCATGGACTACATGGTCGTCGCCGGCCGGCCGGCGTTCATCGGTCCACGGGCTGATTGTGTGGTGGTCTGTGGCGCTGGCCGGTCATACCTGGGTATGAGCGGTGGTTGCGTCAACCGCTTTCCAACCGCGGAGCGGGAAGTCCACCACACACCGAGCCGGAGCACCGGCAGCACCTTTCCCTGCCACCATCTCCCCGTCGACAATCACTCCCTGCAGTGATGTTCCACGCGAATGTAACAGCGAAACGCGGGTGATACGGGACACCGTACCGTATCTCAAGAGAACCACTTCATCATCTGTCACTCTGATCTTCCAGGGCCTCAGCGCTTCGGCGATATACACGACGATTCCGATGCAGCCCACAACAAGTACCGTTGTCGACTTTCTACGCCACGACATGACCCCGTCCGCAGCGCCGAGCATTTTCCACCCAACGAACACGACAACCACGAAGAATGAAATGAATGAGGGGTAGGATGCGAGACGATCAACCAGAGATAGCCTATATTCTCCATTAATTATATCCGCCGGTCCACCGCTCTTAGACCTTCTGTTGCACAGATACGTCATGACCCACATCAGAGTGAAAGCACACAGGACAACAGCGACGACAAGCGAGGAGATGTCCCCACTAAGAGACCCATGGGCGATAAGAACAATCATCAGAACGATACTGATGCCTTGCCCACCAAATATCAGTATGTAAGTACCGATGCTTTTTCCAAACTTAAAATCACTATGGGTCATAAGAACCCTCCTGGAACCCGTTGACTGATTGCCGCGCCAGCAACTACCCCTCCTGTAACACCCGCCATCACCCGAACCGCAGGAGCCGCCACTAGCAGTACAAATAACCGCATTCGAACAACAGCCTCCATATCATGTTGTAACCACAGGGTTTTGTAGACTCCACCAGCCACCGCGATGACCGGGAATCCCTCTCTGGCTGACTAAAAGGGCTCTTCCGGTTTCAGAGTGCGTTGATTGCACCCCGGAGTCCGCCCGAGTGGATCAGTGACCTCAAGATGTAGTTGGCCTTGTTCCTGAACCCCAGGGCGATACCGCGCAGGTGCTCCAGCTTGCCGTTGATGTTCTCCACCGGCCCGTTGGACGCACCGGTGTCGAAGTAGGCGAGGATGTCGGCTCGTCGCCGCCACAGCGTCTGGCCCAGCACCCGCAGTTCCCGCAGGTCGTTGGGGATCTTCACGTGTAGCGCCTTGATGACCTTGAACATCCGCAGCTTCCCGTCGCGGGGCCGGTCCGCTTGGTATGCCGCAAGAATCTCCTGGTAGAAATGCCACGTCATCTGCACCGGAAGGTGTGCCTCGCTGGTGAGCACCTCATCGAGCTTCGCCGCGTTGGTCGGGGTCACCAGTGACTTGCGGGTCAGCAGGATGCGCCGGATCCCGTACAACGGATCCCCCGACCGCCCGCGGTGACCTGTCGTCTCATTCTGGACCCTTTGTCGGCATGCGGTGAGCTTGTCGATGGCCAGATGGACGACGTGGAACGGGTCCATGACCTGCCTGGCCTGACTCAGATGCTGGGTCGCGGCTTTCGCGTAGCCGGTGAACCCGTCCATGGTCACGACCCGGATCCGGTGGCGGAACGTGCTGCCGCGGGCATCGAGCCAGTCGCCGAAGGCGTCGGCACTGCGGCCGGGCACCATGTCCAGGAGCCGGGCCGAGCCTACCCCGTCGACCAGTGGGGTCAGGTCCACGATGACGGTGACGAAGCCGGGGGACCCGTCGCCGCGGACGTGCTTCCATTTGTGCTCGTCCACGCCGAGGATCCGGACCCGGTCCAGTCGGGTGGGATCTCCGTAGGACAGGTGCCGGCAGGCTGTCAGGGCCAGCTGGTTGGTCTTGTCCCAGCCGATCCCCAATGCCCGGGCGCAGGCTTTCACGCTCATGCCGTCGATGGCCATGCGCTGGAGGATCCAGCGGGTCACCCGGTGGGTCACAGACTGTCGATCCTCAGCGGCCTGTGGGATCGACGCCCGGAAGACGGTGACAGGACAATCGTCGTTGCCGCAGGCCAGCCGGGGTACACGGACGTGCAGGAGGCTGGGGTGGCCGACGATAGGCAGGTCCGTAAGCCGGCGTTCGACATGGTCACGGACCCGGCAGGCATACCCGCAGCCCGGGCAGTTGAGGTCGAAGGTCACTGGGTGGCAGTACAGGTGGGTGACGTTTCCGGCGTCGGCGGCGTTGTCGATCGACAGGCCCAGCTCGGCAGTCCGGCAGATCGTGTCGGCGACGAGGTTCGGGGCGGGACCAGGGGTAACGGTAGGGTGAGACATGGATCCTGGAGCGGTTGGATGGATGCTTAAGACACCTTCATCCTGTCACTGCAGGGTCCTTCTACGTTCCCGGCCCCAGCCCCTACATGTTGTGGTGGCCCATCCGGCCTGCTGCACACCTGCTACGCACTCTTCATCCGGAAGAGCCACTAAAAGCAACCCCAAAAGGATGGACACCACGGATCCAAACATCCAACTATGCTATACATCGATTATTGCTCATGATCTAGTACACTGAACAGTTCTCTGGCGGACTCAGGGTAATCGTCCGGCAATTTCCACCCTCGACCGAAACAAAATTCTGCCAGCCTTTTCCGACCATCCCTCCAGGTTCGTACATATACTCGAATGTCGACCACCACCTTCTTCAGTTTTGGCAGTGCGATGAGGCTCTCTTCGCGCCAACGCACGAGCCAATATTGAATTATTGACGCCGCCACACCGAATACGGCCAACGACAAATCCCCGGTAGCAATGGCGCCGACGATTCCACAATCAGGATTAAGGCGCTGATAGAAATCGTCGATCCGTGCGCCACCGCTTTTCTATACTCCGAACGCGGACGAGGATATAGGCTCATCCTCAAGCCCGACAAAAGTGTCGCAGTAATCATAAGAAGCAATATAATATATACCACCATTGCAGATCCCTGAGCTTCTGGAAACGTTCCTCTATACCGTCAGTCAAAGAGTCTAGCCTGCTGACTAATAACCCTTGCCTGCGATGTCCGGCAGCTCGACATGCGCACTCGGACCACCGGTGCTGCCCACATCGTCGGGCTTTGCACCCCTTGGGTGAAACCGGCCCTGCGCCGACGTACCGCCGCCGATATCGACGCCGCAACCGATCTGTTAGCCCGTCTCGAAGTATGCGACGGTCCGCTTCGAGGCCCCGTCCCCGCCGATCCACACCCACCCGTCGGCTGTGGTGGCTCGGGCACCGACCAGCGGGAAGAGTCGGCTCAGTGACGCCGACGGTGGATTCACCAATCTAATCGGGACGAGCGGTGATTTCACCGTCATCGGAATTCGCGCGCCAGGGCAGTAGCCCTGAAGCCACTAGAATTAGGGGCTCCGACTTCGTCGAGCAGCATCTCGGAGCAGGCTGGGGAACTTCCTACACCGAAGGTCCGCGTATTTCGATTCAGTCCTAAATATTGTCCGAAAGCATCGTTCCGTCGAACGGCGCCGGAGACAGTGCCCACCCAGAGCTCACAAGAGTCAGCGCCACCATATATAGGCGCGCTACGAATAACGCTGGGTACTTCTATTTGACAATTTCCGAAATCGCCATAGTGTAGCTATATAACGACCAAGGAACAGAAATCAAAAAGATGGTTCCGGAAAATCCGGATGACTTGACGACGAATTCCATTTTCGGCTTGAAATATAAAAACAATACAACGTAGACCACTGCTAGTATTATGACTTCCGCAAACGAGTAGGCTATGATTCCGATCCCGGGTAGCGTCATCACTCCGCAGAGACGATAAACTACAACAGCGTCATAGGATACGAACTGGCCTATCACCCCTCTTAGGAGTATATGGAATACTATATAGAATGGGATTGCTGTCGCAATTCCATATATAACACAGTCGGACCTATCTGACCTCGGGAGAAATTTGGTTCTCACAGTCGGACCGCCTCCGAAATTACATTTCCTTCGCCGGAAACCTCAAAAGGCTTAGCGATCCCCATCAATGAAGCCTCATAAGTATTTTTCGGGGCATATTCTGCCTGATCAACCTCCTCATGAGCGCCAAAATAATACCAGTCCCAATCGTGCACAGTATGTTGGCTCTTCCGGTTTCAGAGTGCGTTGATTGCGCCCCGGAGTCCACCCGAGTGGATCAGTGACCGCAAGATGTAGTTGGCCTTGTTCCGGAACCCCAACGCGATGCCCCGCAGGTGCTCGAGCCTGCCATTTAAGGCCTCGACAGGACCGTTGGATGCCCGGGTGTCGAAGAACGCCAGGATGTCCTTCCTGCGCTTGTTCAACGTCCGGCCCAGACTGCGCAGCTCCTTGAGCTCATCGGGCACTTTCTTGTCCAGTGCTTTCATCACCTTGAACATCCGCTTCTTTCCTTCACGAGGCTGGTCCTCACCGTAGGCGGCGATCATCTCCTGGTAGTAGCGCCACGTGACCTGGACCGCCACATGCTCATCAGCGGTGAGCACCTCATCGAGTCGCTCACCGCGTTTCGGGGTCACCAGGGAGATCCGGGTCAGCATCGTGCGGCGAATGCCGTACAGCGGATCGCCTTTCCTGCCCCGGTGGCCCAGCGTATCGTTCTGCACCCGCCGTCGGCAGTCATCGAGCTTGCCCGCTGCCAGGTGGACCACGTGGAACGGGTCCATCACCGTCCGCGCGTGGGCGAGGTGCTTCTCGGCGGCGGTGGCGTAGCCGGTGAACCCGTCCATCGTGGTGATCTTGACGGTGTCGCGGAAGTTCTGGTCCCGATCGGCCAGCCAGTCGCCCAACGCGTCAGCTGACCTGCCCGGCACCATGTCCAACAGGCGTGCCGGGCCGGTACCGTTCACGACCCCGGTGAGGTCACAGATCACGGTGACGAATCCCGGGGAGCCGTCACCGCGGACGTGCTTCCACTTGTGTTCGTCCACCCCGAGGACCCGGACGTGTTTGAGACGGTTCGGGTCCCCGTAGGCCAGGTGCCGACATGCGGCAACGGCAAGATCATTGGTCTTGTCCCAGCCGATACCCAACGCGCGGGCGCAGGCTTTGACACTCATATTGTCGATGGCCATGCGTTGCAGGATCCACCGGGTCACCCGCCGGGTCACCGACTGCTTGCGACCAGCAGCTCGGGGAAGTCCAGCCCGGAAGATGCTGCCCTGGCAGCGTGGGTTGTCGCAGGCGTAACGCGGCACACTCACGTGCAGCACACACGGATGTCCAACGATCGGGAGGTCGGTCAGCCGTCGTTCGACGTGATCGCGCAGTGTCCCGACCTCGTGGCAACCAGGGCATGCAGCGTCGATGGCGGTGGGGTGGCAGAACAGGTGGGTGACCTCGCCGGCGTCGGCGGCGTTGTCGATCGACAGGCCCAACTCGGCTGTGCGGCAGATGGTGTCGGCGACGAGGTTCGGGGCAGAAGCGGAGGTGACGGTAGGGTTGGGCATGGATCCTGTGGTTGACGAGGTTGTTGATTAGACACCTTCATCCTGTCACTGCAGGGTCCTTCTACGTTCCCGGCCCCAACCCCCTACATGTTGTGGTCCCTCATCCGCCTTGCTTCATCCCCGCTACGCACTCCCGATCCGGAAGAGCCAGTATGTTCGTAGCGCACTTCAGAACTACCCTCTGATCCCGCGCTAGGACAAATGACGACTGTGGTAGTTGTCGACATATCGTGTCTTCCCATAGGCTGATCATAATCGTCATTCCCGGTTGATCGATATTGACTTCAAAGATGCACGAACTGCCTGGTTCACCGACCCAGACTACACAGATGCAAGGAAGATGGGCGCCTCCTTCACCCGGGCC
Source organism: Corynebacterium nuruki S6-4 (assembly GCF_007970465.1). NCBI lineage: Bacteria > Bacillati > Actinomycetota > Actinomycetes > Mycobacteriales > Corynebacteriaceae > Corynebacterium > Corynebacterium nuruki. The sequence continues at coordinate 3,014,601 of NZ_CP042429.1, read as the reverse complement.
AACTCTGAAATCATTCTTCCCTGCCGAATTCTCGACGTAGTCCTCGATTTCAAAGAACATGAAACAACAGCCCCACACTGAGAAGCTTCACTCTTATATATTGAGACACCAATCCATAATTCCCTGATCGATCGCTTGAGAAGATACCAACGTGAGAGTCACTTGCAAGACTGAGCTATCCCCTACTGATCGATATGCACTTTCGGAAGCATGACGAATCCCATGAGCATCATAGTTACCTTTCATATGACACCACTCAGAGGATTCCGATGGCCCGTTAAAACGAAATCCTACGGCATTCGACTCCGACCGCGCGGCGGATATCAACATTCGTCTCGATACTGACCCCGAAAACTTAAAACCCGAGACTACGATCGTATCAGCAATTGGCCCATCCACAGATGAAATAGTCTTCAAATTCGAGTACAATGCGCAGCCGTCAGGACTCTCCGAATAATCTACTCGCACCCACGCATCCGGCACCTTCAGAGCGCTCAAATACTTATTGAAACTCACTACGGGCATCATTTCGACGGGTCCGACAGCCTCGCTTAATAAATTGATAGTTGAGCACGGGTACGCGTTCTCAGTTTCATTCATTTTGATCCTTATTTTGTTTCCGTTCCTTCAACGGATGGATACCCCATCGGGCTGCGGACTTTGAGACTTTTGGCTTGTAAGTTACAATTTCAAACAAACAAGTCTCCCAATGCCTAAGTCCTTTTTTGGTGTCACCCCCGACCATTATGCCAAGTATCTTCAGTGTAAGAATAGTGACATACATCGGCACCGTACACCAGTCAACGATAAATCTATGCCAAGATCCATGCATCCTGTAGTTCGCCAGAAAACATATTACAGACAGGGATAGGAGGATAACAATTAATTGAACATATTCGTCGACTTCAGGACGGATTGACACTATCGCAGCCGTTCCAAGAATGGCACACGCGTTCCACAATAATCCGGTCCAAAACCCAAAGCCGTCAAGTCCACTGGACGCGATGATAGAAATCAATAGTGCTAAGGAAAACAATATAATGCCGAGAATCATGGGATTCCATCTTCACGAGAAAATCCCGTGAACCCATCCTCCCACGTGCTGTCCAGCCCAGTCACCCACGACAGCTCCAGCGCCGCCAAGCAGAGCCGCACCGACGGGACCTCCCGCTGCTCCAACTGTTCCCAAAATCGCTGCACCAGCAGTCCCTCCAATAGCTCCACCTGCTTCCTTGGATGCCTGTTCTGCAGGATTATCAGCTGTCACAATATTGTACCCAGCCGCTGCAATGCCAACGAGCTTAGCTATCCGACCTGCATCAGAAATTAGATTTTCCGCGGTGCTTGGAACATGGGGTTTGGCGTGATTGCCATACTCCGTCACCTCCTGGCTCTGATTGAGGGTCGAGGCAGCTCCGTCCACTCCACTGTTGGCAAGAGTCGACTCACCTGGAATCTGGGGGTATCCAGGCTCCGCATCCGAATCCAGAGTCTCTTCCTGCAGCTCCCAAAAACCGTTAGGATACTCTGCGGTACAGATATCCCGAGGAACATATTCGTACCCTTCAGGCGCATCGGGTGGGGCCCCCGCACCATCGGAAGTGTTTTCATATCCTATGATTGGAGCCGCATTAGTACCATTTTCCTCCTTGCCGTCGAGCCGATTGTAGCCCGCTTCTCCATCCGCAATCAGAGCCTGAGCTTCCGCCGCCCTTACCTCGTCAGCTTCTTGCTGCGCCCTGATGTCAGCAGGATTGTTGTTTCCTGTCGAAGCAGCCGCAAGAGCATTATTGTCTTGCCGTTGCTCTTCGGAACCCACATAGTCCGACGGAGACTCCTCTTTTTGTCTCTCCTGCAAACTCCAGTAGCCGTAAGGATAGTCAGGTGTGCACACATCATTCGGCACATACTCGAAGCCGTCGGGAGCAGCGGGGGGGGAGCACCACTGCCGTCTGAGGGTTTCTCATACCCGATCTCTTCCGCCGGGTCTGCAATGATCGGGTACAGCGCCCCCTCCAGCGGGGCAACGTGCTGGACAAGGTTCCCGGTCTCCGGATCGATCGTGAACCACGTGGGCTGCGGGATACCCCGGGCATCGAACGCCCATGGCGGAGCGACCTGACGCACCAGAGTGCCGTCAGCATCAAGGACATCAACGCCACCGTCAGGTCGGATCTCAGCGTGTCCGCCCTCGGGGATGTTCAGGTCGAACTCCTGGGTGTGGTCAGACGCCGGCGACAGCAGCGCGAAGATGGTCTGCTCGGCACCGGTGAGATGACTGATCGTCACCCGCGGGGCAGCATCCAAGCCAGGCAGAGTGCCAGGCTGAGAGCGACCGGAGCCACCCCGACCATTACGGAATCCCCGGTTACCCCGGACCGCGACGAACCCGCCGGCCAGCGCACCGGCGACACCCACCGGCACTGCCGGATCAATGTCACCCGTTTCGTCGCCACCGGCGGCCGCCGCACCGGCTGAATTGTCTGCACGCGGTTCTGCCGGACCACCAGACCCGCCGCCGCTATTCTCCCTGTCCTCGGGCGCGCCGATCTCATGGCCACTCACACCGTCACGGTGTTCCAGCCGGGACTCACCGGTGTCCGGATCAGTGACCAGAACATCACCGGTCGCCCGACCCTCCGGATCAACGACCAGGACACCGTCCTCGGTGTCCACCACCCGCACGTCACGGGGGTTGCCCTCACTGTCGGTGGCGGTCGTCGACCACCCCGACGGCAGAGGAACATTGGATCGGGCGGAATCACCGGCCCTGCGACCGGACGTTGCGGTCGTACCGGCCTGCGGTGCAGTGCGGTGGTCGCGGGCGGATCCCAGGCGCATGTCCTGCCGGTACTCGCTGGGTTCATCGCCGCGGATGTCCCACTGGTGTTCACGCCCCGGCGGGTTACCGACCGTCACCGATCCACCACCGACCGGCGGCACAGGCGGTACCGGGACATCGGGGGTAGGCACGTCGACGCAGATGTACGGCGGCCAGGCACCCGGACCGGGTTCCTGACCGGGATGAGCGGCCCGCCACGCGGCCTCCATGGAGGCGTCCCATTCAGCAGTCTGCCTTGCGCACCGCTGCTCGGGGGTTTCGGTGACCCACTCCGGGGCCTCCTGCGCGGACGTCTCCGGGGCGGTCAGCACGCCGACCACCCCGGCGAGTGCCAGGAGCCCGAACGCTGCGATGGCCGCACCCGCGGCCAGTCGGAACCTCAGGGGTGCTGTGCCGTTCACCGAGTGCCTTCCCGGGGTCCGGATGCTTCGGACGCAGTATCTTCTTTGCCACCGGTGATGCCGTCGCGGATCTGCTTGACGATGGTGATCACCCCGTTGGCCAGCAGTCCACCACCGAGCATCATCACCAGCATGTAGCCGAACATGGTGTACACGTACTCGCCATGGCCGAGTGTGGCGAAGCGCTGCCAGGACCACCACAGTCCGGCCAGGACGATGCACACTCCGACGATGATCTTGGCGACCGGCACCCCCACCGCGGAATCGGCGGACTCAGGAGCGGGATCGACCCGGGCAGGAGACTGGTCATCCTGGTCCGCGGGACGGGTGACCGGTGTTGTTGCTGTCGTTGCCGTTGACGTTGTTGACGTTGTCATTGTGCCGCTCACCAGACCTTGTCGATCCAGGCGGAATAGCTGGCGCCGTCAGGCAGAAAGACCTGACCGAGTGAGTAGGAGTCCGCGGTCCCCGGGCCTCCTGCGACGAATGCTCCGGCGGGAAGCCGGCAGTCGCCGAAGGTCTCTCCGGCTCGCAGGGGGCCGGCGACCAGGTCGTCGTACACCCGGCAGTCAAAACGACTGCCGGTGGGGATGGTGGAGCTGTTCGCGGCCGAGGCCGCCGGGGCCAGCGCCCCGGCGACGATACCGATGCCGGCGGTGGCCACCGCACCCCGGGTCAGCCACCGACGTGCACGGGAAGAATGAGAGAGCATGTAGTTCAACCTCCAGGCAGAAGAAATGTCGACGAGATGTCGACAAAGCGGAATGGTCAGCGGACCCGGCGGGCGTCGCCGTAGACACTGACCGCATCAGTCGACGTCGGTGACGTGGAGGTGACCGTGACATAGGAGCGGACGCTCACCGGCCCCAGGCATCCGTTGATCTGCAGGTGCGCACCGGTGAACCCGGCGGCAGCCCGCTTGAACTCCGGATCGAGCGGCTGGGACACCAGCGGCACATCGGTGACCGACCCCGGGTTCAGCTGCGCGGTGAAGTTCTGGTCCGCCTCCGCCTTCCCGTCGACCCCCGCCTGCATCGTCGCGGTGGCATCTGCCCCGGCCTGCATCCCCGCGATGTCCGGCAGTGCGACATTCGCACTCGGTCCACCGGTGATGCCCGCATCGGCGTGCGGTGCGACCCCCTGGGTGAAGCCGGCCTGCGCCGACACGCCACCGGCGATATCCACACCGCAGCCGATCTGGTATCCCGTCTCGAAGAACGCGCCGGTCAGTTCCGGGGCCCCGTCCCCGTCGATCCACACCCGCCCGTCGAGGGTGCCGAAGAACTCCCCGGTGGACAGGCCACCGTCCAACGCCGGGGAAAGGTACAGCGACTCGTTGGTCTTCCCTGCATGCAGCACCCACCCGTCGGCGGTGGTACGGGACTCCTCCCGGTCACCCAGGGTGACCTCCCCACCGGACACCTGGGCCGGCCACGGCAGGTAGTCCACGATGTCCGCGCCGGCACCGGTGGCAGTGGAGGCGCCGATACCGGAGACGCCCAGAGTGCCGATCACCACAGCTGCCCCACGACGGGTGTGGGAGACAGCACGGTGCCTCCCGGTACCGGTGCTGCTCACCCCCGCTCTCAGGGTCACTCCGGTGTTGTTCAAGGGGTGCGTGCCCACGGTCGTGAGGGTCCTGTCGGCTATGCGCGCCACTGACCAGCCGCATACGCAGGTCAGCGGCACTGTCGGTTTCTTCTTGAATCGTCAACGGACTACCTGGAGTGTGGACTACAGGTAGACACCCGAGGGAAGATAGCAGAGAAAATACGTCGTTATGCAATAAATGCACATATGTGACACATCATTAATTTCCGTTCCCATCTTTCAAAAATGCATATCTTCACATGTCTTTCCTGTTCAGAACCCCTCCGGAACCGCCCTCACCCATCGACTTCTCCCACCCCGGATATCACCCCCCCGTGTAACTCCCCGGGCCGTCCCGGCCGATGTACAGGCCCGCCACGCAGCCCGCTACTCCCCGTCCAGCACCGACCCCGGATCCACCAGCCCGCACCGGAAGGCGAAGAGCACCGCGTGGACCCGGTCCCGCGAGCCGGTCTTCGCCAGTACCCTACCGACGTGCGTCTTCACCGTCGGCAGGGAGACGAACAGTCGCGCAGCGATCTCCTGGTTCGAGGACCCGGTCGCCATGAGCACCAGGATCTCCCGCTCCCGCGGGGTCAACGGATCGACCAGTCCGAGATCATCATCGGGCCCCGGTACGACAGGTGCCGCGGGAACAGGGCCGCTCTCCCGCACCTGCCGCAGCAGCCGCGCCGTCGCCTTCGGCGAGATCACCGCCGAGGCCTCCCCCACCGTCCGGACCGCGTCGATGAGTTCCTCCGGGTCGGCGTCCTTGAGCAGGAAACCACTGGCCCCGGCGGCGATGGAGTTCATCACGTACTCGTCGTTGTCGAAGGTGGTGAGCACCACCACCCGGGTCGGTTCCCCACCGGGGCCGGTCACCCCGGCGTCCACGATCTGCCGGGTCGCCGCGATCCCGTCGAGGGTCGGCATCTGCACGTCCATGAGGATGATGTCCACCGGCTGCTGCGCGGCGGACCGTACCGCCTCCGCCCCGTCGGCGGCCTGCCAGACCACGTCGATGTCGTCCTGCGAGTCGAGCACCATGGCGAACCCGGCGCGGACCAGCTGCTGGTCGTCGGCCAGGGCGACGGTGATGTGTCCGGTCATACCGCCAGCATAACCGTCACCCGCCACCCGCCCGGCCAGACCTCCGACGGTCCCCAGGTGGCGGACCCGCCGTGGATCCGGGCCCGTTCGGACAGGCCGGCGAGCCCCTGGCCACCGGGTCCGCCGACACTGCCGGCCGGGGAGGCAGCGTCCACCAGTCCGGTGCCGGGGGCATTGTCGACCCGGATGGTGAGAGCTCCGGGCACCGACCAGTCGAGCACCAGCGCCGTCTCCACCCGGCCCGCGTGTTTGAGCACGTTGGTCAGACATTCCTGCACCGTGCGGTACACGGTGAGGCCGACGGTGGCGGAGATCTCCCGCGGCGTCCCGACGGTCTCCGAGGAGACCCGCAGCCCGGAGCGGCGGGCGTCCGCCACCAGCGCCGGCACCCCGCTGACACCCGGCGCCGCGCCGACGTCCCGGTAGTCGTCCTCCCGCAGCACGCTGAGCAGCTGCCGCATCTGCGCCAGCGCCTCCCGACCGGTGGAGCTGATCGTGTCGAGTGCCTCGATGGCCTTCTCCGGGTGCTTCTTCCCCGCATAGCGGCCACCGTCGGCCTGGGCGATGACGGCGGTGAGGGAATGGGCGACGATGTCGTGCATCTCGCGGGCGATGCGGTTGCGCTCGGCGACAGCGGCGAGTTCGGCGCGGGCGGCGAGGTTCTCGATGCGCTCGTGCTGGTGCCGGACGCCCAGGCCGAGCTGCCAGCACAGGGCGACGGAGACCAGGATGAGCACCGTCAGGACCGTCAGGGCCACCGCGGTCTCCCGGACAGTCGGCGCCACCCCGTAGAGCTCCTCCGCACCCTGCGCTCCGCCCCAGCCGATGCCCTTGACCGGGGAGAGCACGGCAAGCACCGCCGTCGTCACCGCACCGACGAGCAGGACGCCCAGCCACAGTCGACGGCGCAACCGGATGAACCCGGAGATGAACCACGCCTCGTAGCCGACGATGCCCGCCGCCAGTACATAGATGCCCGACAGGCTCGCCGCGACGGTCACCAGCCCCACCGCCACGACGGCGAGACCGGGTTCCGGCCGCCGGCGCTGCAGCAGCAGACCGACGAAGGTGATGCCGTACCCGGCGATGAGCAGCAGTGCGGTGACGGTGTGGTCGCTATGGTCGTCGACGTTGACGCGGCTCGCCAGGTCCACCGCCCCGAAGAAGAGGAACAGGGCGGACTGGATGACAGCCTGCACCCAGAACCCGCGGTCCCGCCAGAAGGGACCCGGGCCCGCCTGCACCACCGGGGACTCAGTCACAGCGCCCCACCTTACGGCGCATGCCCGCGGGGCGGGATCAGCCTGCGGTATGATCCTCCACCATGGCAACCAAGGCTGACGTCGTCTTCGATCACGTACAGATCCGCTACCCGGGTGCGGACGCCCCGACGGTCAAGGACCTCTCCCTCGACATCGCCGCCGGGGAGTTCCTCGTGCTCGTGGGCCCGTCGGGCTGCGGCAAGTCCACCATCCTGCGGGCACTGGCCGGACTGGAGCCGACGGCGGCGGGCACGATCTCCATCGGCGGCCGCGACGTCACCGGCACCGAACCCGGCGACCGGGACATCGCCATGGTCTTCCAGGACTACGCCCTCTACCCCCACATGACGGTGCGGGAGAACATGGGCTTCGCGCTGTCCATCAAGAAGCGGCCGAAGGCGGAGATCGCCGAGCGGGTCGACCACGCCGCCGAACTGCTGGGGCTCACCGAGTTCCTCGACCGCAAGCCGAAGGACCTCTCCGGCGGCCAGCGGCAGCGGGTGGCGATGGGCCGGGCGATCGTCCGGGAGCCGAAGGTCTTCCTCATGGACGAGCCGCTGTCCAACCTGGACGCCAAGCTGCGCGTCCAGACCCGTGCGCAGATCGTCACGCTGCAGAAGAACCTCGACGTCACCACCGTGTACGTCACCCACGACCAGGTCGAGGCGATGACGATGGGGCACCGGGTCGCGGTGCTCAAGGACGGCGAGCTGCAGCAGGTGGACACGCCGCAGAACCTGTACACCGACCCGGTCAACGACTTCGTCGCCGGCTTCATCGGCTCCCCCGCGATGAACCTGCTCGACACCCCCGACGGCACGGCCGGGACCGTCCCCGAGCTGGGTGTGACCGGCCCGGCCGGCGCGGTGCGGGTCGGCGTCCGCCCGGAGCACCTCACCGTCACCCCCGGCGAGGCCGCAGGTGGAGCTGCCCCCGGTCTCACCGGCACCGTCACCCTCGTCGAGGAGCTCGGGGCGGACGCGAACGTCTACGCCGACACGCCCTACGGCCAGGTCACGGCCCGGACCCAGGACCACCCGGGGACGCTGCCGCCGGTCGGCGGGTCGGTGACCTTCACGCTCAGTGAGGGGGCGCGGCTGTACTTCTTCGACGCCGACGGGCAGGCGGTCGCGCCCGCCTGAGCTGCGGCCACCCCTCCACACCCCCGAAACGGGCGTCCGGAACTCCGGTGAACCGTCACCAATGCCCCCGTCTGTCCGCCGGGGTCACTACACTGTCCCGAAGGACCCGGGGAGCGAGTGCCCCCGGCGACGTCGACAGAGGTTCCCGCCCACTGAAAGGGGTCATCCCATGGCCACCCTGCCCAAGAAGCTGCTCGCCACGCTCGCGGCCGCCGGTCTCACCACCGGACTCGTCGCCTGCTCCTCCGACGATGACGGATCCGGCGGTGACATCAACACCGACCACGGCCCCATCACCTTCGCGATGGGCAAGAACGACACGAACAAGCTCACCCCGGTCATCGAGGCGTGGAACAAGGACCACCCCGACGAGAAGGTGACGCTCAAGGAGCTCGCCGGTGAAGAGGGCGACCAGCGCGACACGCTCGTGAAGTCGCTGCAGTCCGGTTCCGACGAGTACGACGTCATGGCCCTCGACGTCATCTGGACCGCCCAGTTCGCCGCGAACGGCTGGCTCGCCCCGCTCACCGGCGATCTGGCGACCAGCACCGACGGCATCCTGGACGCCCCGGTGCAGTCCGCGACCTACAACGACACGCTCTACGCCCTGCCGCAGAACACCAACGGTCAGCTGCTCTACCGCAACACCGACCAGGTCAAGGACGCCCCGCAGAAGTGGGATGACGTCGTCGAGGCCTGCAAGGCCATCGTCGAGGAGAACAAGGACTGCCTGACCACCCAGCTCAAGCAGTACGAGGGTGTCACCATCAACACCGGCAACTTCATGGACGGCTGGGGTGGCGGCATCCTCGGTGAGGACGGCCGCCCCACCGTCACCTCGGACGCCTCGAAGGCCGGCCTGCAGGCCCTCGTGGACGCCTACAAGGACAAGACCATCGCCCCGTCCTCCACCGCCGCCAGCGAGGAGGAGACCAACCTGTCCTTCACCGGCGGCAAGACGGCCATGGCCATCAACTGGCCGTACATGTACGCCGAGTCCCAGGCCGACGGTGCCGCCACCAAGGGCAAGGTCGAGGTCCAGCCGCTCGTCGCCAAGGACGGCACCGGGGTCTCCACCCTCGGCGGCTACAACAACGGCATCAACGTCAACTCCAAGCACATGGGGACCGCCCTGGACTTCATGAAGTTCATCATCAACGAGGACAACCAGAAGTCCTTCGCTGAGGCGTCCTTCCCGCCGGTGCTGTCCTCCATCTACGACGACCAGTCGCTCATCGCCGACCAGCCCTACCTGCCGGCGCTGAAGCAGTCCCTGGAGAACGCGAAGCCCCGCCCGGTCTCCCCGAACTACGACGAGCTGTCGAAGGCCGTGCAGGACAACGGCTACGCGGCCATCACCGGGAAGAAGGACGTGGACACCGCCACCGCCGACATGGACTCCGCGATCCGCAACGTCACCGAGTAGGACCGGACAGTTCCTCCCCTGACGTAAGGTGACTCACCGTGGCAACGACAACGACAACGAAGACACCGAAGAAGCGTGACTTCCGGCCCGTGTGGCTCGTCGGCCCCAGCATGGCCCTGCTGGCGGTCGTCATCGGCTACCCGGTCGTCCGGGCGGTCTACCTGTCCTTCCAGTCGGACCGGCACCTGGACAAGTCCACGGGCATGTTCGTCGACGGCGGTTTCGCCGGCTTCGACCACTACCTGTACTGGCTGACCCAGCGCTGCATGTCCCCCAACGGCACCGTCTCGACCTGTGCCCCGGGCAACCTGGCCATGGACTTCTGGCCCGCCCTGCGCGTCACCCTGTTCTTCGTCGTCGTCACCGTCGCGCTCGAGACCGTCCTCGGTCTCTGGATGGCCACCGTGATGAACCGCAGCTTCGTCGGCCGCAGCCTGCTGCGCGCCGCCGTGCTGGTCCCCTGGGCCATCCCCACCGCCGTCACCGCGAAACTGTGGCAGTTCATGTTCGCCCCCGACGGCATCGTCAACTCCCTCACCGGACTCGACGTCGCCTGGACGACCGACCCGTGGGCCGCGAGATTCGCGGTGATCATCGCCGACGTGTGGAAGACCGCCCCGTTCATGGCGCTGCTCATCCTCGCCGGACTGCAGATGGTCCCCGCCGGGGTCTACGAGGCCGCCCGGGTCGACGGCGCCTCCCGCTGGCAGCAGTTCACGAAGATCACGCTGCCGCTGGTCAAGCCGGCCCTCATGGTCGCGGTCCTGTTCCGCATGCTGGACGCCCTGCGCATGTACGACCTGCCGGTCATCATGATCAGCGGCTCCTCCAACTCGCCGACCGCCGTGCTCAGCCAGCTGGTCATCGAGGACATGCAGGGCGGCAACTTCAACTCCGCCTCGGCGATCTCCACCCTGATCTTCCTGCTCATCTTCGCCGTCGCCTTCATCATGGTGAAGTTCCTCGGTGCTGATGTGGCGGGGACCCAGAACATGCCCACGGCGTCCGGGAAGAACGGGAAGAAGCGACGCTGGTCGCTGCGCAAGAAGGAGGACGCACAGTGAACCGGACCCGACACTCCCTCGGCCGCACCGTCGGCAACTACCTCGGCGTGATCGTCATCGTCGTCTGGGCGCTCGCCCCGTTCTACTGGATGCTGGTCACCGCCTTCCGCGACAAGTCGCACACCTTCGACACCTTCCCGCTGCCCAGTCACCTCACCCTCGCCAACTTCTCCGAGGCACTGGCCACCGACAAGGGCAACAACTTCCTCGCCTCGATCGGCAACTCGCTGATCATCGGCGCCGCCACCACCGCCATCGCCCTGGTCGTCGGCGTGTTCACCGCCTACGCCCTGGCCCGCATCGACTTCCGGGGGAAGGGATTCGTCACCGGAATCATCCTCGGCGCCTCGATGTTCCCCGGTGTCGCCCTGGTCACCCCGCTGTTCCAGCTGTTCGGCGACCTGGGCTGGATCGGCACCTACCAGGCGCTGATCATCCCGAACATCTCCTTCGTGCTGCCGCTGACGGTCTACACACTCACCTCGTTCTTCCGGGAACTGCCATGGAAGCTGGAGGAGGCCGCCCGAGTTGACGGTGCCTCCCGCAGCCTGGCGTTCCGGAAGATCATCCTGCCGCTGGCAGCCCCCGCGGTGTTCACCACCGCGATCCTCGCCTTCATCAACACGTGGAACGAGTTCATGCTGGCCAAGCAGCTGTCCACCACGGCGACGGAACCGGTGACGGTGGCGATCGCCCGGTTCTCCGGCGCGAACGCCTACGAGTACCCGTATGCCGCCGTCATGGCCGCCGGGGCGATCGTCACCGTGCCGCTGGTGATCATGGTGCTGGTGTTCCAGCGGCGGATCGTCTCCGGTCTGACCGCCGGCGGAGTGAAGTAGTGGCCGCAGGAGACCGGCCACATCCCGACGCCTCCGAATCCCGGCGCCGCCGGATGATGTGGGAGTCCGCCCTGGGCTTCCTCGCCGTCTTCGATGTCCTCGCGCTCGTCCAGGCGGTGTGGAACATGTTCCGGGACTCCCCGTCGGTCGGCCCGGCGATCCTGCTGCTGGTGCTGCTGGTGCTCACCTGGCTCGCCTGGCGGACGTGGCGCACCTACGACTAGGTCGACCGGGTATGCTTCAACCGGGGGTGCTTCGACCAGGACTTCCCGGGGACGCCGTGGATACACTGACCCGGATTCCCACGGAACGAACCGACAGGTCGAATTTTCGGTCCTGAGACCGCACCTGGGTTCGTGAACCCGACCACCCCGGGACGTGGATGACCCCTCGGTTCGTAAAACCGACATCTGCAGTAGTCCACCTGGCTCAAGCTGAGGACCGGACCGAGGGACGGGCTGAGGGGGAGGGCTGAGGGGGCGGGCTCAAGCTCAGCGGGAACGCACCAACCGACGGCGCCGGAAGTGTTACCGGGTCATCGCCGGATTTCCGCGCAGATCCCGGGAAAAGGCCAGGTCGCGAAAAGTGCTACCGGGCGCCCCTGGTAATACTTCGCCAGGTCGGCAGGTCGGCAGACGGGGAGGCGGGGCACGGTACGAGAGCCGACGCTGAAGGTCAGCGCGGCAGCCGGCACGTGAGCCTACCGGGGACTGCGCCAGCCAGTCTCCGTCTGGCCCGTCAGCCCGTCACGCCCGGCCGAGCAGCCGGTGGATCGTCAGGGCGACGAACTCCCGCAGATAGGACGCCGGAATCGACGGCTTCGGCGTCGGCGCACCGAGCACCACCGCCGCGAACGGCCGCCCGGCCGCACCCCGCTCCGCCCGGAGGATCTCCACGATCCGCTCCGTGCGCAGCACATGGAAATCCGAGGTGCACACCACCACATGCGGATCCCGCACCCCACGCTCGGCCAGCAGGTCGAGACTGAAATGCAGGTTCTCCGTGGTGTCCGTCGCCCGGTCCTCCTCCAGCACCGCCCCGCGCGGGATCCCCCGCTGCGACAGGTACAGGTGCATCGCCTCCGCCTCGGTGCAGGGCTCGTCCTCGCCGCGTCCGCCGGTGACGATGAGCGGCACGCGGGACGCCGGCGCCGCCGCGGTCAGGGTCCACCAGGCGTCCGCACCCCGGTCGCACCGGCACGCCAGCAGGTGACTGACCCGGTTGTGGACCAGCCCGGCGCCGAGGACGATGACGGCGTCCGCCCGCCGGGGCACCGCACGGTGCCGCCCCCGGCGGACGTCCCGGACGAACTTCAGCAGGGAGAACACGCCGGCGGCCCACACCAGCAGGCCGACCACCCCGAGGACGATCAGCGCCACCAGCCCGTCCGAGTTGCCCTGCGGTGCCCCGTCCGCCAGGCCCCGCCAACAGCGCACCAGCAGGACGACCGCACCGATACCGAGGCTGAACGCCCCGGCGGCGGCCACCACCGTCGACAGGTGGAACCAGCCACGACCGTCGACACCGGGCAGGGCGTCCCCCATCCACCGGGCGACGAGCACCCCGACGGCGACAAGGAACACCTGAACCAGTGCGAACGTCACCCACAGCCAGCCGGCGACCCCCACCCCGCCGGCGATGACGAGCATCCACAGCCAGGCGAGTTCGGCCAGGGCGAGCATCAGCCACCCGTTGCCGGCCCACCGTGACCGTGTCTTCACGCTCCAGGCGGTCACTCCCGCCAGCAGGATCAGCAGGACACTGACCAGGACGGATCCCGAGATCACGACATCACCGCCGCGCTACTCCCCCATGAGCTTCTGTTTGAGGCGCCGGTCCTTCTCCAGCACCTCGTCGTGCATCTTCTGCTGGTAGGCCAGCATCCGGGTCCGCAGGGCCGGGTAGGCGGTCCCGAGGATGCGGGCGGCGAGCAGGCCGGCGTTCTTCGCCCCGTCGATGGAGACGGTGGCGGTCGGCACGCCGGAGGGCATCTGGACGATCGACAGCAGCGAATCGAGTCCGTCGAGGTTCTTCAGCGCCCGCGGGATGCCGATGACCGGCAGCGGGGTGGCGGCGGCGACCATGCCCGGCAGGTGGGCGGCGCCGCCGGCACAGGCGATGATGACGTCCACGCCCTGCTCGTGGGCGGTCCGCGCGTACTCCATCATGCGTTCCGGGGTGCGGTGCGCGGACACGACGCCGACCTGCATCGGGATGCCGAATTCCGCGAGGACCTCGGCGGCGGGTTCGACGGTGGGCCAGTCGGAGTCCGACCCCATGACGATCCCGACGAGCGGTCCGGTGTTCTCTGCCGTTGCGGCCATGTTCTCTACTGGTCCTTCCAGGTTGCGGTGACGAGGTAGTCGGAGGCGAGGCGGGCGTCCCGCCGCAGTGCCTCGACATTGTCTGCGGTGGCGGGGACGCCGAGGGGCAGTGACATGTTGACGTGCCCGATCTTGCGGCGGGGACGCCACTCCTTGCCGTACAGGTGGATCTTCGCCGTCGGGAAGCGGCGCCAGACCTCGTCCATCCGTGCCGGCATCGGCTGGGCGGGATCCGCCACCGGGTCGCCGAGCACGTTGGCCATCACGGTGGTGGTGGCGGTCAGCTCGGTGGACCCCAGCGGCCGGTCGAGCACCGCCCGCAGGTGCTGCTCGAACTGGCTGGTCACGCACCCGTCCTGGGTCCAGTGGCCGGTGTTGTGCGGGCGCATCGCCAGTTCGTTGACGATGAGTTCGGGCTGGCCGGCGGCGTCGACGGTCTCGAAGAGTTCGACGGCCAGCACCCCGGTCACCCCCAGTTCGGCGGCGACGTCGCGGGCGAGCGCATGAGCCTGCGCCACGACCCGTTCCTGCGCCTCCGACACGACCGGTGCCGGGGCGACGGCCAGGTAGCAGATGCCGTCAGCCTGCACGGACTCGACGA